>JAPLEC010000363.1 GCA_026391515.1 Bacteroidia bacterium
TGATGGGAATTCAGTAGTTATTAACTCATTGGGATGAGTTTTTTATCATAAATTAATTCAATTTGTGCCTTTAATCTTTTTATCATGAAAAGAGTCCTGGTATTATTTTCATTACTTTTCTGTGTTCAGCTTTATAGTCAGGAAAATGTAGCAGATATGCTGGTTGCAAAAGGGTATGGAAAGAATACCCGGGCAATAATAGTGGCTAACGAGGATTATCAGTCCTATTCTGGCGGTATTTATGTTGAAAATGAAGATCTTGCAATATTCCAGGCTGAGAGATTTAAGCAATTATTAATAAAAAAGCTGGGGGTATTGCCGGAGAATATTCAGTTCTATCCCGATGCCTTAAACACAAATATAAAGCTGGCTATAACTAAACTTCAGAGGAGCCTCCCTTCAGATGCAAATCTCATTTTCTACTATCGTGGTAAAACGTACACTGATGAGACAGGTGATTTATTTCTGATCCCTGTAGATGTTTCTGACAATGAAACATTCTATATGTTCGGACTGAAGGATCTTTGTACAAGACTTAATACCATTAACAAAACCGGCATTGCCATTTTAATAGATGCTCTTCAGGGTACTAAATCCTTCAAAACCTGTATGATCGATAATGGTTTTACCGAAGGTGAAGTACCTTTACCATCAGTTAAAAATATGTCGCTGTACAGAGTGTTATCTCCTTCTGAAGCAAAAGCTAAAATACCTGTAAACGCCAGCAAACCGGAATTAACTATTACCATGCCCTTGTCTAAAACAAATGAGACTGAAGAATCAACAGCTATTATTGAAGGGAAAGTAAAATCAGATTGTAAGATTGAGGTTATATCTGTAGAAGGACAAGAGGCTCATTTTTCTGATGATGGACATTTTATGGCAAGAGTAACCCTTGAAGAGGGAGAAAACCTTATAACTGTCCAGGCCAAGAATTGTGCAGGTTGGACCAGCGATTATGTTATTTTTAAGCTTAATAAGATACCTGTTGATGCTGCAGATGTTGCTGATTCAGCTTTGTTTGCACAAACAGATTCGTTGAAGGAGCTTGGTAAAAATTATGCTGTCATTATAGGGATAAGCAAATATGCTGATCCGATGATAAACAGCCTCTACTATCCGATATTTGATGCAAGAAAGATAAGAGATGTGCTTCTCAGCTTTTATACCTTCGAGAAAAATAATGTTGTGCTTCTTGAAAATCCATCCAAATGGAGAATCGTAAGAGTGCTTGACTCGCTGGATTATGTTATTACATCAAAGGATAATCTTCTGATTTTTTATGCCGGGCATGGTAACTGGGATGAAAGCAGTTTCATAGGTTACTGGCTTGCCGCCGATGCAATTGCAAAAAGTACCAACACCTGGATGATGAACAGTCTGATAACAGAATATGTTAGCCAGAGTAAAGCACGACATACACTTGTGATTGCAGATGCATGCTTTGGAGGCAGCATTTTCAAAACGCGTGCGTTAGAACCTGAAGAGGAGAAAATAATTTCTGATATATATCTGAAAATGAGCAAGAAAGCTATGACTAGCGCCGACCTGGTCGAAGTACCTGACGAGAGTATTTTTGTAAAGAATTTTGTGCAGCAGTTATCAGATAACAAATCAAAATATCTTTCATCCGAAAAATTATTTTTCAGTATAAAATCAAATGTTGTTTCAACCACCCTTGTTCCACAATTCGGTATCATAAAGAATGCCGGCGACCAGGGAGGCGATTTTATCTTCTTCAGGAAACAGGAAAGATCAATAAAATTCAGGTAAATCTGAATGCAACAAAGAATAAGAACGCACCTGGAAAAATAGATTTCAGGTGCTTTTTTTAATTGTTATATCAATATGGTCAACAACTAAATTTCCTTTTTCGAAACTATGACATTTAATAAGCCATTTTTGGAAATCTTCTGATTTAAGTTCTTTGGGAAGAATTACGTTACCTTTTTCATCTCTTCCAGCCTCTGATAGAGAAGGCTTACTAAGAGGCGTTTTAGAGAAAATTATAAAGATCCTGTCATACCCAACAGGTTTTCGGGTATCTAAAAGATAAGGTGCAGTAATATAGTTTTTCCCCGAGAAATAATTAAATTCTGGTTTTGGTGAGAAAAGAATATATTTCTTGTCAGCAACAACAGGAACACCTCCCTCATATTCTTCTGGCATTGTATGGTAAGGATAAAGGCACTGTGTCAAACCTTCTTCATCAATAAATATTGAAATATAGCCACTTACCGGAGATGAGAATAAAATGTAAAGTTCATCATCTACTTTAAAATCTGTAGTCTGGCATTTTTCATCAGGGCATTTAAGTGTTAATGCCGTAAATTCAATCTTAGGAGTAGTTATCTCTTTAGCCAGAAATTCAACAACACACTTAATTTCTATGTAAGTTTCAACCTTTCCGTCAATAGTTCTTTTTCCAATTAAATCAGTATATTCCGGTTTTGGCTCCCCCACTACTTCTCCTTTTACATATGAGTTCGCGACAGAATTGAAATAGGTACTGGTTTCAATTTTCTGACCGGTTTGTTCGTTCTTAATGTATGTTGAATTACCTTGTATGATCAATGTTCCGAATGCATTTTCCATACCATTTTTTAGTGCCATTTCCAGGACTTCTTTTTTAACATCAGCTCTACTACGATATTCTGGTAGTTCAAGCTGGGCTTCCCCTCTTACCTTTTCTATTTTTTGTGAAAACAATAACAATGGGGATAATGTCAAAATGATAAAAAACCAGATAAACTTTTTCATACTGGTGAAAATTAAAAACCTATCTGAATTAATAATGTATAAAGATAAGAAATAATCATTAAACCGATTGGTTCTCAATTACGCACACCTTTCATGTGTAAAACCATCGTACCGTTGCACCTTATTTCAGTTTTAATCCAATGACAAGTACATCATCAACCTGATTATTATCACCTTTCCATTCTGTAAATTTATTTTCAAGAATTTCTTTTTGCTCATTCATTGGCATCCGGTTAATTTCAAGCAATAAATCCCTGAAATATTTTGATCTGAAGGTCTTATTTGAAGGTCCTCCAATTTGATCAATGAATCCATCAGTAAACAAATAAATAATGTCATTCACCTGTAAAGGAATATCATGATTTATAAAAGACGTATCCAAATAATCATAAATTCCAATGGGCATTTTATCACCATCGACCTGTATCAGATTGTTGTCTCTGATTATATATAGCGGACGAAATGCGCCCGAGTATTGTAAATTCCTTTTTTGAAGATCAAATGAACATAATGCTATTTCAATTCCATCCTTTACTCCACCTGTGGTAGTTGATTGATGAAGTGATTTGATAACCTGATCACGCAACTGATTCAATACTTCATTAGCCTCTATGGTTTCCGATTTATTCACAATATCATTTAAAGATGTAATGCCGAGAATACACATAAAAGCCCCGGGAACTCCATGTCCGGTACAATCGGCGGTTGCTATGAATATCCGTTCATTTCGCTTTATACCCCAGTAAAAATCGCCGCTTACTATATCCTTGGGTTTAAAAAATATGAAATTACTTATACCCCATTCACTTATAAAATCGATTGGCTGAAGCACTGCCTGTTGAATTTTGCTCGCATAATTTATGCTATCTGTCACTGCCTGATTTTTTTGTTCGATAATATTCTTTTGCTCAATTATCTTTTCTCTTTGTACTTTAAGCTCTTTATTCTGAAGATTGAAAACCTCGTTTTTTTCATTCAGCCTGTCTTCAAACCTGAATGTAACTTTCCGCAGGTGATATATGCCTAAATTAACAAAAATGAATATCCCGATATGGGCTAATATATAAAATGGATAAAAGTCCATTATCATATCGACAATTGGCAAAGGCTGTTTCTGAAATTTTAACAGCACCAAATCAATAAACATTATCAATAGAAAATAGTATGTTATTGAAAACCAGTAAGTAAACTTCTCCTTTTCTGAAGATAAAAGAAGCTGCGGTATTATTGAAGCAGTAATAAGTAAGTATTGATAATAGGTATAACTCTCCGCTTCGACAAATCCCATAAGAGTGGGTCCGACTATCAGAATTATTGGCGGCAGAAATATA
Organism: Bacteroidia bacterium; assembly: GCA_026391515.1. Lineage (GTDB taxonomy): Bacteria > Bacteroidota > Bacteroidia > Bacteroidales > VadinHA17 > LD21. The sequence goes on from JAPLEC010000363.1 coordinate 4,092, forward strand.
AGCGAATATTTGCTTATCTTCTGAAATCCGTAATTTGCCAGAACAAGATTAATAAAGCTCAGCAAAAATAAAATTGCTATCCTGACGACTCCCGTATTTAACCGTAACTCTGAATATTTAAAAATCTGTATTGTAAAAACTATAATCAACAAAAGAAACATAGTCCCCAACATTAAGAAATTGAGCCGGTTGCTAATGACTTTCGATTTCATTTCCAGGATTTTGTCTGTATAACCTGTCCCCATATGGGAAATATATTTCCATGTCTTCCTGACAAGGAACCTGTTCCTGGTAATCAGACTATGTCTTTTGTGCAAATGCATTTAAGTAAAATTAAACTTAAACAGTGTATTCTTGTTCAATTTCATTCAATACACCAGATCCCTTAAAGGCAATAAATCTTATAACATCAAAGTTATGAGTTAATTAACTTCAAGTCAATATTAAAATAAAGAATATTGAAACCTTTTATCGCACAATTTGACCTTTGTGCCGTTGCTCCTTTGTGCCTTTGCGCCTTTGTGCCTATTAATACTTCAACCCGGCCTTTTTCATTATCAAGGCCAGATTGTATTGAGGATCAGCAACCTTACGAGCCATCATTGCATTTGCTTCCTTATCTTTTACAAATTTTTCTTTTTTCGGATCCCAGGTTACCTTGCGGTTAAGCTTCATACTAATCCACGCTACGGCACATGCTTCAAGGCTCCGTGCTGAATGTTCAACGGGAGCAATTGGGTCCTTCCTGCTTAATATGCTTTCGAGCCAGTTGCGGTAATGATCTGAACTCGGCATCCATATTTTACCTTCAGGCCCTATTCTCGGATACAAAATTTTATTATCGCTTGCCCAGAGCGGACCTTTGCCTGTAGTTGTTATTTCAGGATCGCTTGCCGTAACTCTCTCGGCTCCTCTGGCGCAAAAAACTGTTCCATCAGTACCCTCGAAAAGACACCCGTTTGTATAAGTATCATCGAGAATGACCTGTATATCACCTGGATATATCATTTCAACATGATATTTCGTATGGACGGTCCAGACATCATCCTTCATAAATTCTGCTTTACTTTCAACTGTAAGGGGACCTCCGGTCTCCTGCCCTATCGCCCACTGCATGATATCTATATGATGTGCGCCCCAGTTGGTTATCATTCCAAGACCAAAATCCTCGGTGGTAATCCAGCCCGGTCTGCCTGAAATGCTGTTCTGAGGATGAACCCTTGCTTCCATATACGGTTGTTTCGGGGCCGGACCGAGCCAGCGGTCATAATCGAGGTTTGCAGGAACCTGTTCTGGCGTCGGTTTTACTCCTTTAATCCTGTCGATACCGATTCCTATTTTAACTGACTTCACTTTACCTATTCTACCGTTGCGAACGGCTTCACTTGCCACTCTGAAAGTGTTCCATGGTTTTTCGGATCGTTGCTGACTGCCGGTCTGTAGTATTCTGTTCTTTGCTCTTACTGCTGCTCTTAATGCCTTAGCTTCTGCTATCGCATAAGTGAGAGGTTTCTGAACGTAAACATCTTTTCCGGCAAGGACTGCCTGCACAGCTACCAGTGCATGCTGATGGTCCGGTACACTTACAATCACCGCATCTATATCGGGTCTTGCCAGCAGCTCATGAAAATCATGATAGGTGTCCACAACAACATTTGTTTCGCCCTGGTTTTTATAAAATTCAACAGCCGTATTTTTTGCTATCTCAACTCTCCTGGAGTCAAGATCGCAGAAAGCTACCAGTCTGCATAGGTCAGAATGCTTCATTGTTCCTTTATAATCTTCAGTGCCCTGACGACCGCAGCCGATCTGTGCAAACTGAATAAGCTTATTTGCTGACCTCCCTGCAAATGCAGAACGTTTATAAATTTCAGGAAGTACTATAAGACCTGCTCCTGTCAGAAGAGTCTTCTTCAGAAAATCACGGCGACTATTATTTTCCATTTTATCTTATTTTAAATGATTAAGTTACATACTTATGTGTGACAAATTTATTAATTATTAAATAAGAAGTGACGCCGAGTCTTCATCAAGATACAACCATGCTGCTTTATGATTGTGTAAAACTGATGCCGGGACTTCCGGTGTAACAGATCCCTTGACAGCTTTTCGGATCGCATCGGCTTTACGCAGATCAGGAACACTACAGATAATAGCTTTTGATTTCATGATCTGCTTTATAGACATACTGATTGCCTTTTCCGGAACCGATTCCAAAGTTGGGAACCAGCCTTCTCCCATCTGCTGGCGTTTGCAGTTATCATCAAGCTTTACAATAATATATGGTTCTTCAGTTTCGAAATCGGCCGGTGGATCATTAAAGGCAAGGTGACTGTTTTCACCAACTCCGATAAAAGCTACATCGATTGGATGTTTTCTGATCAAATTTCCAAGTCGGTTACATTCCTGATTTGGATCAGCTTCACCATTTACATAATTGAATTTACGAAGGGAAACCTGGTCTGCAAATCTTTCTTTAAGGTATTTCCTGAATGATGCAGGATGAGATTCCGGAAGACCGATATATTCGTCGAGATGAAAAGCTGTGACGACTGACCAGTCGATCTTTTCCTTTATCAGGACACTGAGCATCTGGAACTGTGATGCACCGGTGGCAAGGATAATATTCGCCTCGCCTCTTAATTTAATTGCTTCCCGGATAAGTCGGCTTCCTTTTTCAGCAGCTCTCCTGCCAAGTTCTTCCGGGCTTTTTGAAATAATTATTTCCATATTATTATGATTAATACCTTTTAATATTTAAGCCCTTGCACCATGCACCTTGTACCTTTGCACCTTTATGCCTTTACGCCTTCCTTAATATATTCCAGATTATCATTCAGGGGTACCATTTTTGGCATCAGCAGGTGGACAAATCCCAGAATGATCAGATATGAAGAACCTGCAATGATAAAAGCCCAGAAATATCCTGAATTATTTGCAGTATCCAGCACGGAACCTAAAGCAATGTCAGCAATTATTGAGGCAGCCACTCCAATCATTTTTCCAATTCCTATTACAGAGGCGGTTGCTTTTTTCGGGAAAACATCAGGAACCAGGGTATAACCATTAATTGACCACGCCTGATGTCCTGCTGCACCTAAAGCAATTAAAAATACAGCAAGCCATTTACTTGTGACAACAGGTACTATAGTTAACGGTAAAATAATAATTGCACAAACCAGCATTGTTGTTTTTCTGGCTTTATTTATAGACCATCCTTTTTTTATTAATACTCCTGAGGCATATCCTCCGATGAGGCTGCCGGCATCAGCCATAATAAAGATCACCAGGAATGGAAGTCCAATGTTTTTAATATCCACACCAAACTGTTCATTCAGGAATTTCGCACCCCAGAATAAGTAAAACCACCAGACAGCATCGGTCAAAGTGGTCAGTGCAAAAGCCCATGTTTCTCTTCTTGGTATAAGTTTCAGCCAGGGGATTTTTTCTCTTGTTTCTTCTTCTGAATCAATGTTAATATAGACTAATTCATTCTTCGACAATCTTGGATGTAATTCAGGTTTCTTATAGGTCTTCAGCCATAAAAAAACCCAGAGAGAACTGAGCACTCCTGTAATAAGAAAAGGTATCTGCCAGTTTTTACCCTCAACTGAAACTATAGCTCCGACAATGAACGGAGCAAGTATCGCCCCTACACTTGTCGATGCGTCAAAAATGCCGGTTGCAAAAGCACGATCCCTTTTTGGAAACCATTCGGCTACAGTTTTAATTGCTGCCGGAAAATTCCCGGACTCACCGATACCAAGTCCAAAACGTGCTACAATAAATCCGACCAGACTAAATGACTGCCTGATTGCAGCATGAAGCATACCGAACAGGCTCCAAATAACAATTGATACTGTATATCCAATTTTAGTACCGAACCTGTCAATGATCCCGCCCATGAATAATAATCCCATTCCATAGGCAATTTTGAAAGAAACCATTATGGCAGCATAATCTTTATTTGACCAGTCAAAAAGGTTTTGCAGCGTCGGAGCCATTACTCCAAGAATACTCCGGTCGAAGTAATTTATTGTTGTGGCCATGAAGACCAGGGCAAGAATCCTGTACCTGTAATGCCCTATCTTATCATGTTCATTGAAATCTCTCATCGAGCTATGAGTTTGTTACGATTTCGATTATGTGGTTTAGCATATTTAATTTAACCACGCCACTGAAACAAAAATGAAATATACATAAAATTGTTTTTCAGAGTCCACAGCTGCAGAAAAACAATATTGAGATTTTAAGCTTTTTTAAGCCAATTATATTCCAATAATTTCTAAATTCGTAATTCCTAATTCGTAATAATTT
>JAPLEC010000405.1 GCA_026391515.1 Bacteroidia bacterium
TACTTCAGATTCTTATTGTGCTCCTTGAGAAAAAAGTCAAGGGCCATTGTCATTGAAGGCGCTTTAGGGTTAGGTGCATTTATGTCAAGCCTGAGACCTTCCTGTTCCACAGCACTGGCGGTTGTCGGTCCGAAAGCTGCAATTTTTATTTCTCCCTGAACGAAATCGGGGAAATTCTCTTTTAATGATTTTATTCCTGACGGACTGTAAAATACGAGAATATCATAATCGAAGTCCTTGACATTGGAAAAATGGCTGCTGATTGTCTTATAAAGCGTGCCAATAGTGTATTTAATACCATTCTTGTCGAGCAAATCAGGAATTTCAGTATTATGCGGTTCAGAAAGAGGGACGAAGAAATTATCTTCTTTATGCTTGACAATAACATCTGTTAAATCCTGGAATTTTGCCTTCCCGTGGAAAATTTTCCTTTTCCTGTAAACTATATATTTCTGAAGGTAGAATGCAACATTCTCCGTGATGCAGAAATATTTCATTGTATCAGGTACAACTATTCTAAGCTCATTGCAGATTCTGAAAAAATGATCTATCCCTGTTTTACTTGTAAAAATTACTGCAGTAAAATCAAGAATATTTATTTTCTGATGGCGAAAATCCTTTGAAGGGACGCCTTCAACCTGGATAAACGGCTTAAAATCTATTTTCAGATTATATTTCTTTGCCAGATCGAAATATGGAGATTTCGGATTAATCGGTTCTGGCTGCGACACTAAAATCTTCCTTATTTTCAACGCCTTACAGTTTTAATTTTACCTTAAAAGTAACACTTGCCGATCTAAAAAAGGCCTGTAAAATATTTAACTGATATCACAACAGGCAAAAATTCCAGCGCACAAAGGTATAAAATCAAATATAAAATTGAAATATTCTTCTTTATAAATATCATGAAGAGGCGTATAATACGCATGGAATAAAGGATTGCTATTGCGATAAACCCTGTAAGAATCAACGATTTTGGCGGGGAAAAACTGGGATAGACTAAAAGTATAACCAGTACAAATAATATGATAGCCGTAAACCGATATGACTGATATATCGTTAATAAATATTCATCAAACGCCTCTTTTTCGCCGCTTGCCCTGCCGATAATGAAACATATAATATGTCGTAATGTGACAGCAATCACAATAATTCCGAAAGCGATAAGCCAGACCACAAATCTTGAAATTCCGAAAGAAATGAAATCATAATAAAATGCTGCACAACAGGCAAACAATGCTATATTAAAAAACGAAATAAGATTTGTTAATGTCGATTGCAGATGAAATAGTTCACCTGTTTCCCTGGCTGAGAGATCGCCTATTCCACGGAAAAGGAAAAACCTTATTACATCAGGAAATAATCTCTTTGAAAATGTCCGGATCGATGAATAAAGAAATGCGGCAAACAGAAGAACTATAATGACCCAGTCATCATGAAAAGGATGAACAGGCAGCTTATTGCCTTCTTTCAAACCAACAATTCTCAATTCTCTGGCTTCAGCCTCCTGTAATTTATTTTTTTCAATAAAAAGAGCCGGGAACCCGTTTAATTTAGTCATATCAATCCGGGTCACAATATTGGCCGAATCGTAAAAAGTTACATCAGAAATAAAATTCCTTTTGCACACAGCAGTGGTATCGACATTTTCAGGTTTTTTTTCCAGTGCATGAAAAATAACCTTCTTAACTGGCACAGTATCAACGCGCTTAAATGTGTCAGCAGGTACCTGTAATTGTTGAGCGGAAGTATCTGATTTATTCCTGACCGAATCCTGAAATTTAATATTTACATCCTGCTCAGAAATGTTCATGTCGCTCACCGGCAATTTCAGAAAGAATATTATTTGCAAGACGGCTTGCACCGATCCTGAAAAAATCACTGTTAAGCCATTCACTGCCAAGACAATGTTTGACTATATGATAGTAAACCAGTGCATCAGCAGCAGTAACAATACCACCGGCAGCCTTAAATCCGACTTTAATGGCTGTTTCGTTATAAAAATCAGAAATTGCCTTACACATAACAAATGCTGCTTCAGGGGTAGCAGATATATTGGTTTTTCCGGTAGAGGTTTTAATGAAATCGGCACCGGCGTCCATTGCAATCATCGATGCATTAAATATTTTTTCGTAATCTCCTAACAGACCAGACTCCACGATTACTTTTAAACGCTTATCTCCAATAGATTCTTTAATTTCCAGTATTTCTTCAGCTACCAGCGAATAATCATTACCAAGAAATGCCCCGACCGGGATAACAATATCGACCTCATCAGCTCCTGCTTCGATTGCCATTTTACATTCAGCTATTTTTATGCTCCTGAATGTCTGCGAAGCAGGGAATGCTCCCGCAACTGCTGCTATTTTAACATTTTTTGCAGTAAGCTTTTCTTTTACAAATGGTACAAAATTAGGGAATACACATATTGCAGCCACATTCGGGATGTTATTAAAGCGACCCTGGAAACTGTTCACTTTCCCTGTCAAATGTATGATGATACTTTTATTATCAGTGGTATTGAGGCTGGTAAGATCAATAACGCTCAGTATGCTCATTAACAAATGCTTATCCGGCGCCTCCGGGATAGAAGAATAGACATTCCTGAGGCCATCCTTTATTTCATTCTCTGAAGGACATGATTTAATCAGCTTTTCATAAAGTTTTGTCATACAGCAATTTTTAGGTCAAATCAATAAACAATCATGAGAAAAAAGACCGGGATCAATATAATGCTTTTTGATTTCATAATTATTTTTTTATGAATTTTAGTTGTGTTGAATCCATAAAAAAGATAAAACCTGCATTTAAAAAAAAATTCAGGGAATGTTATTTGCAAGCTTTTTATTCCTTGCAAGAGAAGCAAAAATCCCGAATATTGACAGGATTGAAAATATTACAAATCCCGTTTTCATAGCCGAAATAAGCCCGGGATAAGTTGAAGGATTTATCGTCTGTTTTCCTATATATAAAGCAATCAGCATCATAGCGATTCCCATGCTCATCATCTGACCAACCATTCTCATTGTACCAACTATTCCTGAAGCAATACCCAGATGACGTTTTTCCACAGAGCTCATTATTGCATTTGTATTAGGAGATGAGAAGAGACCAAATCCTACACCCATTATAGCGAGTAAAATAACAATATGATAAACAGGAGTTGAGGTCTGAACAAAACAGAGAAGAATTAAACCGACCCCTGTAAGTCCCATACCGATCGATGCAATAACACCGGGATTTTTTTTGTCGGATAGTTTTCCTGCAAGAGGAGAAAGCAGAGCCATAGCCAATGGCTGTGAAATCATGATTAACCCGGCGGACCTGGCATCTAATCCCTTAAGGTATTGCAGATAAAGGCTTATAAAAAATCCGGTTGCACTGGTGGCAGAATAATGTATCAGTGCCGCAAGTCCTGAAAAGGCAAAAACCCTGTTTCTCAAAAAAAGCCGTACCTCAAAAACAGGATGATCAATTCTTTTTTCAAAAAGAAGAAAAACGCCAGCCATTAATATTCATGACGAAAGACAAATCCATCCAAAAGTTGAAGGTAATTTTGAAAAGCCATACATAAATGCCGATAATGCAATACCATAAATGATAGAGCCTTTCCAGTCAAATTTTTCACCTTTGGCCTCGGCCCATTCAGGTTTCATCTTTCTGAATATTAAGTATATAGAAATTAATCCGATAGGAACAAGAAATGCAAAAATGCTTCTCCAGCCCAGTGAATGGGTAAGAAATCCTCCAATCACAGGTCCGGCTGAAAGACCGAAATAGGTCGATGTAACAGTTATCCCCATTGCATGACCTCTTTCGCCCTGAGGAAAAACGGAAGTTATTATTGCAAGGCTGGTTCCAAAGATCATTGCACTTGAAAATCCCTGGAAGATCCTCAGAATAATGAGCGAAGTAATGCTTCGGGAAAAAACTATCATGAAAGATGAAATGGTAAAAAGAATAATACCGGTTGAAAAAATTTTCTTTCTTCCGACAATGTCTCCTAGTCTGCCAAATGGAAGCAGAAATATAGACGATGAGAGAATGAAGCTGCTTATGATCCAGCTCAGGCTTATAGCATTAGCATGAAATTCTTTCCCAATAGCCGGAAGAGCCAGATTTACCGCTGAACCGAGGAATGGAGTCAGAAATGCTGCAAATGTGGCAACCAGAAGGACAGACCTTTTCAAGCTCTTTTCTTCACTTCTTACGGAATGATCGCCTGTCTGATTCTCCATAAATATTTATTCCTTCTCCTTTGTATCAATTATGATAGTAACAGGACCGTCGTTAATAAGTTCAATATTCATCATAGCTCTGAATTCACCTGTGGCAATTTTCTTTCCGGATAAATCAGAAAGCACTTTAATAAAACTTTCGTATAACGGAATTGCTTTTTCCGGACGGGCAGCTTTTATATAGGACGGACGGTTCCCCTTTTTTGTTTTGGCATGAAGAGTAAACTGACTAATTACCATTATGTTACCTCCGGTTTCCATCACAGAAAGGTTCATAACCCCATTGCTGTCATTGAAAATACGAAGCTGGACAATTTTGTTACCGAGCCATTCGGCGTCTGTGATATTATCGCTTTCTTCTATCCCCACAAATACCAGTAATCCTGGGCCGATTTCAGATATGACCGCACCATTTATTGCTACTGAAGCCTTTTTGACTCGTTGAATAACAGCTCTCATTAAATCATTTTTTGGTGCTCAAATATATGCAATCAATTTTTAAAATTTTACAATGATGTTTTATATTATATTTGCCGGAACCTGAAAAAGTCTATGGATTATTTAACTATAACAGGAATAGCATTGGGGCTCTGTTTCGACACATTTGCAGTCTCATTGTCATGCGGTGTAGTCCAGTACAGGATATTATTCAGACAAGCGCTGAAGATTGCATTTGTGTTTGCATTCTTTCAGGGAGGGATGACAGTTGCCGGATATTTCCTCGGATCAATTGTTTCTGACGCACTGAAAGCCATCGACCATTGGGTCGCACTTGGACTGCTTTCTTTTCTGGGAATAAAAATGATTATCGAAGGATTTAAAGATAAAGAGGTCAAAGAAATTCCTGACTTCACTAGCCTCATGGTTCTTTTTACGATCGCAATTGGAACAAGCATTGATGCCTTTGCTGTTGGTATAAGCTTTGCATTCCTTGATATTCAGATCTGGATTTCAGGAATTATTATCGGAGCAGTGACCTTTCTTGCTTCAATGACAGCAATCCGGATAGGTAAATCGGCAGGAGCAAGACTTGGGCAACGCGTTGAAATTATTGGTGGGATAATACTTATTGCAATAGGAATAAAAATATTTCTAGAGCACATGCTGGGCGCATAAGCCCTATAGATTTATTGACGGGGTAATTATTTTGTTTTCAGTCCGAAGTTATTTCCAAGCCAGGTCTCGAGATTTTCTTTATCGATTTTTCCATAGAATTCATTGATGTAATATGTTATCTCGCTTTTTTTATCATTTATGGATTTGTCTTTATACTCATCGAGGATGACCTGAATCTCTTTCCTGATCTGTTGCGCATCCGGAAAGATCAGGTCGAAGTTGTTGATAAGAATATAATCTGCTCCTTTCTTGTAGAAAAGCGCAATATTAGTATTGTCAGGGCAGGGGATCTGTTTCCCGTCAATTGTAAACAAAGTTTTCTTGTCAATTATCAGGGTATCTCCTATATGATCAAGCTTTTTGTTTATGCTTTCACCTTTGTAGGTATATTTTAAGAAAAAGAAGCTCTCATT
>JAPLEC010000131.1 GCA_026391515.1 Bacteroidia bacterium
TATACACAAATATTTTCTAATTAGTATAGTGTTGATAATCAGGAGATTCCTCACTTCGTTCGGAATGACATGCTTAAAATGGTTTCTTAGGGGAAGAAGCGGCGATTCGCACAAGAATAATAAATCAGGAGCAATTTTAAAATTGCGAATCGCCGCTTCTTCCCATCCATTGACAACAATAATCATGTCATTCCGAATGAAGTCCCGAGTACTCGGGACGTAATGAGGAATCTCTTAATAACAAGCCAAGTCTAACCAAAGAGGTTGCCCAAGATGTGTATAAAGGGTAGTGCAACGCAGAGAGGGGGGTTGGGGTGGTGAGTGCATGAATCTAAAACTGATGCCTGTCTTTTATTAATAAAGTAAAAATTTATTTACCTGCGATTTTTTCTACTTCTCTGAATACTCTCATTGTATTCCCTCCCCATATCTTTCCGATATCGGTTTTAGAATAACCACGACGCAATAATTCAATTGTTATGTTTTTCATTTCAGCAACTGTTCTGCAGCCATCGACTCCTCCCCCTCCGTCAAAATCGGTTCCGATGCCAACATGGTCAATTCCAATTACCTGTACGACATGATCGATATGATCAACTACATCTGATACTGTTGCCAGCTTTCTGTACTTGCTCTGGATTTCCCATCTTTCATTTCTGTAACTCTTTTTCTGTTCATCCGTGAGTGTTTTGAAATCGCCATATTTATCACGAAGCTCCCTGATCTTTGCATCAAGCTCCGGGTTTGGCTCCGGAGTTTTAATATAATAGCTCAGAATGCATATCTGAATTACACCTCCGTTTGATTTTAATGCAAGCAACATATCGTCAGTCAGGTTTCTGGGACTTGAGCACAATGCCCTGCATGAAGAATGCGATGCGATGACAGGCGCTTTGGAAGCTTTAATAACATCATAAAATGATTTATCTGAGATATGAGATACATCAATCATCATTCCAAGGCGATTCATTTCTTTAACAACTTCTTTACCAAACTCAGACAGGCCGTCATTTTCAGGACCATCAGGATCGGTAGAAGAATCGCATATATCATTATTAGCTGAGTGACAAAGAGTTATATATCTGGCGCCCAGGTCATAGAATTTTTTAACCCGGGTAATATCGTTTGCAATGGGATAACCATTTTCAATCCCAATGAAAGCTGCTATCTTTCCATTTTTCTTAAGCCTGTAAGCATCATCAGGTGAAAGAGCAATCTCTGCAAGAGCTGAATTTTTTTCGACGCTTTTATGGATAGAATCGAATATTGAAAGAGCTTCCTGATAAACCTTATTATATGCAGAGTCATTCCTTGGACCCTGGCCGGTAAATACAGCAAAGAATTCAGCATCAAGGCCGCCTTCCTTCATACGTGGGAGATCGACACATCCTTTGTCATGCTTCTCCCCAATGTTGAAACCGGACTCCATAAGGCTCATTGGTGTAATGCAGTGAGTATCAACAGTAAGATACTCCTTATGTATTCTCTCTGCACGCCTGATTAGCTGTTCCTCGCTGCTGCTGCATCCTGATAATAATAACAGTGTGAGTGAAACAGCTGCAAATATTCTCATGTTTTCTTTTTTTGTCGTTGCAAGATAACAAATTTGCCTGCCCTCTGTCTGACAGCCATTCGATTTAACGTTAATTAACAGAACAAAAAGCCCCTGATCCGCCGGTTGGCGGACTGGGGCAGCCATGAAAAGAATGGGAAAATTACTTTTGGACTGTAAAAGCTTCTTTAAAGTATTTAAAAACGGAAACAAACTAATTAGAATCCCGGTCAAATTTAATCTGTTGCTTACGACAGTAATAATCAGGATGGAACAATGGCAGTGACAAGTTAAAGTCTAAAATAGGGATTTATCTCTGTGATGTTTTTCATTGTTTACTAATGATATAATAACAAGTTGTTGTAAAAAAATCTCTCAAATACGGGATATTAATGATCCATGGCAACTTTCTTGCCTTGAGATTGAATTTAATTTCATAATTTGGATTTATTAAGTATAATTCTCTCTTGTCAATCTTATATTTTATTCTTTTTAAAATTCTTATAAACCCTGAGATACTTATTCTCGTTTCTCTAACCTGCAAGAGTCCCTTTATTTTCGATGGTGTTTCCCCAAATTTTTTCAGGATCCAGCCATACAAACCAGCAGGTAACAAGTGAAAATATGGAGTTTTACACAAGATGCTTTCACACATTTGTTGATGTCCTCCAAATGGCATTCGCCATGGAGGAAATCCCAAAAATATTTTTCCGTCAGATTTTAGAAAATTACTTAAATGTGATAAAAACTTTTCATGATCCGGGATATGTTCCAATGTATCACGGATAATTATTAGATTAACCTTTTCAATTTTATCCGGAGATATATTGTAAATGTCTTCAGTTATAAGCATTAAATTATCCTTTAATGGGTGACTGGCATAAAATTTTTTGGCATTTTCTATTTTATTCGATGCACTGTCAATTCCTGTTACTTTGCATCCCATGTCTAAAAAAGGTCTAAGGTTTCCACCTTCCCCGCAACCAACTTCTACTATAACAAAATCGGAGGTAATAGCGACCTCACTACTGATAAATGGTATTACAAATTTTTCAGTTACGGCTCCTTGTTCTTGAAAATATTTTTCTCTATCAATATGTCTGTCCTGCATAAAAAGATAATATTTAATATTATTCACCTGACAGTTCAAAAACTGTCCATTTAATTTATTATGAGCAGGTTAAAAGTAATATCATTACAAATGTACCATTTTGCAATTTGTATATCAACATCTCTTAATTAGAAGTTAAATCAACAAAACTCAGAAAATTTTCTCAAATTAAACTTTTTCACGGGCATTCGAGGCAGTACAACAAAATATTTATCTGGCACCATCCATGTTATTAAATTATAACAATATAAACAAAAAGCCCCTGACGATTCTGTCAGGGGCAGCCATGAAAAGAATGGAAAAATTACTTTTGGACAGTAAAAACTTTTGTAAGGTACTAAAAACTATTATTTAGTCTTCTTGCAAATAACTACAAACTCTTTTGATTCCTTATTAAGGTCATTCACTTTATAATCGCCCAATATTTTATATTCTTTAAATTTTGACCTTTCAATGAGATGTTCCAGTTCATATCTGAAAAAAAATCTCATTGGTACACTCCAGTCATCACATTTTATTTTATCATCTTCATCCCATTCCAGATGAAAATTAACCTGAATTTTCTGGTTTATCAGATCAGGGTTGCTGGAAACAACTCGTTTGATTTTTTTACCCTTCTCA
>JAPLEC010000224.1 GCA_026391515.1 Bacteroidia bacterium
AAAGAAGCCGAATTGCTCTGTACCCGGATAAACATTATTGATCATGGTGAAATAATTGCCGATGGAAAGCTTTTCGAACTCATTGCTGAAAACGATGGATGCACTGACCTTGGTCAGGTTTTCCTCAAGATAACAGGAAGAGACTTGCGTGACTAGGATTAAAAGATTATACAAAAAGAGAATAATTATCTGTTGAAAAAATTTCTATCCATATTAAAAAAAGATGCTCTTCTGTTGTTAAGAGATTGGCCGGGACTCGCAATTTTATTTATCATGCCGGCAGTTTTACTGATAGTGCTGACCTTTATTCAGGAGAATGCAATACCAGCAACGAGCTCTGGATTTAAAATGATAATTGTTAATGCTGACTCATCAGCTTTAGGTGATAATATTGTTCAGGATCTTACGAATTCAAAATACTTTAATTTCATCAGGTACGGTACAACCGAAGAAGCTAAACAGGCAATACTGGATGGCAAATCTCAATTTGCTGTAATAATTTCTGACAGTGCTACTGAAAAGCTTTTTAATCTCATCAGGATATCTTCCGAAAGTGGAAAGGATACAAATAAAATCCCTGTCAGTAATCTAGCCGGAGTTGTTTTTCTTTATGATCCGGCTATGCCATCAATGATAAAAGATGCCATAAACATGCCATTGAAAACATTTATACAACTGTCAGCTGTAAAAATCTTAGTGGCACAATACGCTGAAGAAGTAAACAAGTCTGTCACAAAACATTCATCAGACTTTGCAGCTAATCTTTCAAAAGAAAATTATTTCAATAATATTCCGGATTTCCCTTATAAAAATGAGATAATAAAAAGGTTTAACGATGAGCTGAATAAAAGGACAAAAGAAGATTCAAAAATAAATTTACCTGTTAATCTTTCATTCAATTCAGAAATTGTCAGAATAGATGAACTTGCAGCAAGAAATGAAAATTCGGATTTCAAACCAAATGCCCTGCAGCATAATATTCCGGCGTTTACTCTTTTTGCAATGTTCTTTATTGTTATTCCGCTGGCAGGAAGTATTTTAAATGAAAAGATTAATGGGACTTTTAACAGATTAAAGACATTTCCTGTTTCGTACATTGAAATAATTTCCTCAAAAATTGCAGTTTTTCTGATTGTCTGCATCCTTCAGTTCATCTTCATGATGTTTGTCGGAATATATATAATGCCTATGCTGGGAGAATTATCCTCAATTAACCTCAATGTCAGTTACCCGGCTCTTCTTTTGGCTTTAATAGCCAGCAGCCTTGCAGCAATAGGATTCGGAATTATTGTTGGAACTTTTGCTTCCACGCATGGTCAGGCTGCAACTTTTGGTTCGGTTATGGTAGTCATTCTGGCTTTGCTTGGCGGTATCTTTGTCCCTTCAAGTCTGATGCCTAAGATCTTACAGGGAATCAGTATGATCTCACCATTACGTTGGGGCACAGATGCTTTTCTCAGTGTGTTTAACAGGGATGAAGGTATTGGCAAAATATGGTTGGAATTATGTTTATTATTTGGCTTTTTTGGTGCTTCTATAATATTTTCTTTAAGAATTTTTAAAAAACACTGAAAAATAATTTCTGTATTATAAAAAGCTGAACCCGGTTCAATCCGGTGAATAATTGAAAAGCCCTGCAACTTTATTGTTCAAATAATAAAAGCGATAAATTTGACTTTTTATTAAAACAAATTAAAAAAGACAGTGATTTATTCTATTTTTATGCCCGAATAAAATTTATATGAAAGAAAAAGATCTTATTCTGAATTTTCCGGATCACCAGGTTGTATATTATGCTGAAAAAAGTGATGGAACGTATGGTCCGCTCCAGACAGGATGTTATATGACAGGTAATTATATCGATGAGCATTTCAGAATTACCGGTAGCCTGAACAGATCACTGCTTGAACAGCTGAAAAACGGAGAAATCAGCCCTATATGTTATTATATGAACATTGAAATGCTGACTATTCCTGAGTTGGCTTCACGAGTCGGAATTTCCCAAAGATCTTTGAAAAAACACCTTAGCCCTAAAGGATTTCAAAAGCTGAGTATTTCAAAATTAAAGCGTTACGCAGATGTATTAAATATACAAGTAGCAAATATGTTCCAGATAATTGATACCATTGAAGACAAAAACTGGAATGCAGGATATGAGGAAAAAGTGCGATCATCAAAACCTTATTTTATTTCGCAGGGTGCGACAAAAAACCCTTTGCTGGTTGAAACAAAAATAATTGCCAATTCAAAATGACCCAAATACCTTTTCGCCATATTATGGCTGCTCACTGTGAATCTGGCACAGTTACCGCTTTACTTAATCACCAAGGCTTGAAAATCTCCGAACCAATGGTTTTTGGTATTGCAAGCGGCATTTTCTTCGGCTATATTAAGACTCCTTCAATGGATTTTCCGACTTTTGCGGTTAGAAGCATGCCCGGACAAATTCGTGAGAAATTTGCAAAAAGAACAGGAGTAAAATTCAGGGGCGAAACATTCAGGAATCCGGAAAAAGCAGAACGGGCCCTTAATGATCTGCTTGATAAGAATCAGCCGGTTGCTGTACAGGTCGACTTTTTCTATATGAATTATTTCCCGACCTGGTACAGAATACATGTCAACGTTCATTTTATTACTATAATCGGGAGAGAGGGAGATAAATACTATGTAAGCGATAGTTATCATCCTAAGATTTCTGAAATTGACAGGGATGCTTTAACTAAAGGTCGGTTTGCCGGAGGTGCTTTTGCCCCGAAAGGATTTATGTTTTACCCGGTTTATGTGCCTGATGAAATTGATATGGGAAAAGCAATAAAAGATGGCATGAAGGGAGCAATATCCAATATGTTAAAGATTCCATTGCCTTTTCTTGGTGTAAGAGGTATCAGAAGATTTGCTGATAAGATAGTTGACTGGCCAAAGTATGCCAAAGATGAAAATATGCTTTCCGACAAAGTTTTCAGGATCACACTCTTCCTTGAAGATCAGGGTACTGGAGGAGGCGGATTCCGGTTTTTATATGCTTCATTTCTTCAGGAAGCTTCGAAAGTCCTTAATAATCCAAGACTTAATGAAATGTCAAAAGAAATGATGGAAATTGGTGATGGCTGGAGAGAAATATCACTTGCTGCAGCTCAGGTTGCAAAAAAGAGAGACTTTAGCAGGGAAAATCTTGAAGGTATAGGAAATTTGCTGCGTGTTAGAGCTGACCTTGAAGAGTCCTTTTTTACTAAATTAGGAAAAGAATTATCAAATCATAAACAAACAATATAATATGCCGTTTGATTCACTTGAAGATATCAAACTTGAGGTTAAGAAACTGATTATTGAAACACTTAAATTTGAAAATGTTAAACCTGAAGATATTCTGGATGACGTAAGCTTCTTCAGCGGTGAAAATACAATTAAGATTGATTCAATTGATGTTATCGAGCTGGTAGTGACTATACAGAAGAAATTCTCAGTTAAAATCGACGACCAAAACCTTGCAAAAGACGTTGTAAGCACAGTTAACACTATTGCTGAATTTGTCTATTCCCAGCACCATAAAGCCTGATTTTTTTCTAAAGTATATAGTTTGTGCATTTCGTAATTAACATGTTATTGTTAAATAATCATAGATAGATTTAAGTGTCAAAAAATTTAACTTAATGATAATTTTGTTTAACTTTGATATTCAACTGAAATTGCGGTATAATATTTTTAAATCAATTTATTTATCATAATAAACCTTAATCATTAATTTTAAAACCTGATTAAAATGAAAACAAAAACATTCTTCACTTTATTAATTGCATTGCTGATGGGTTCATCTTCTCTTTTTGCACAGGGATTTAAACCCCCGTCACCCGGCAAAGCTGTTGTTTATTTCTGCAGGTATACAAAATTCGGCTTTGCAGTTTCTTTTGAATATTTCCATAATGATAAATACATTGGAATAGCAAAAGGACAAAACGTTGTTCGCTATGAATGTGATCCGGGACAGCAATTATTCTGGCTTTCAACTGAAAATAAGGAATTTGTAACTGCCGACCTTCAGGAAGGAGGTACATACCTCGTTATAGTAAATGTACTTCCAGGTGGAATGAAAGGACATGTAGGCTGTCAACCTATTTCAGCCAGTGATGAACGATTTGAAAAGGTAAAAGACCTAATAATGAAAGAAGTGCCTGTCGTTACCGAGCAGAAAAAGATTGATGAAATGAATAATAAACTTGCTAAATTCATTAAAGAGAATCTTGACAAGTATAACAATACATGGAAGAACGAAAAAAACTTCAAGAATATATCGTCTGATATGGCAGTTCCTGAATCTTCTATGAAATAATATCAGTTGAATAATTAAAAATCCCGGAGACATCACCCGGGATTTTTTTTGATCTGACTATAACTTTTATCGATTATGAATTTGAAATAATACCGGAACTGAATACCATACCGGGACAGGAACCCCGCTTTGCCTGCCTGGCTTAAATTTAGGCAATGTGCTGATAACACGGACTGCTTCCTGGTCAAGGAGAGGATCAATACCTTTTAAGACTTCTATCCTGTCAACAGATCCGTCTGTATTCACCACAAATTTCAAAATTACCCTTCCTTGTATATTATTATTTAATGCTTCAGCCGGATAAACACTATTTTTCCGAATAAACCCAAGAAGGGCTTCATTTCCCCCAGGAAATTCCGGCATCTCTTCCACTATAATAAATATCTTTGGTTCAACCGGAACTATCTCTTCAGTTTGTTCTACATATACTATTGTATCATTCACATTGCCATCAGTAGTTGTCTGAACTCTTTCATCAGTCGTCGGTAAAAAAGCTGTTAATCCAATTGTATCTGTAACTACCTCAGGAACAATGTTCTGTGGTGTTTTCACCGGCTCTGCCGGAGGCTTTATTTCTGGTTGTTTAATAACTTCCGGTTTGAAGTTATCCATCTGAGCAATTACTATAACACCTGGCCCTAATGAAGCAGTTCCTTCTTTTAGCAGTGAAAACGACAAAATTACAAATACTGCGCATAATGCCAGAGCACCGAGAATAGAGAAGCTTATAACTGATTTGTAGCGTTTCCGGAGATCATATGCTCCGTATTCCTTATTACGGTTCTCGAAAATGATCTCATCAAATTCCGGAACCTTTTTTTCATTCCTCTTCATCTTAGTAGTTTTTAGTTGTTAAACAATCACAGGACAACCGCATTCTACTTAGTTAAAAAAGAGGTGTTTCTTCATAAAATAATGAGCAAAAACAGTGCCAGTTATAGTAAAAAAGGCTGCCCCCGGACAGCCTTTTAACCTCATAATATGAAAAAAGTCCTTATTTGATACCAAACCGATAACTGAACTTGATTAAGAACACATTATAAGGTTTATCATTATCTCCGTTAAACGGGTCTTTATCGACTTTGAAAAGATCACCCATATTATCAAAATAATCAAGTTTCCCTGAATTATTATATCCGTTTCTTGACTGACTCCATACAACATATAATGTCGATCCGGGTAAATATTCCCATCTTATAACAAGATTGGAAAGGAAGTACTGGTAGTTGAAGTTATGGTTCCCGGTTGATTCAAAATAAGTTGCATACCTGTCGCGATACCTGTCAGCCATCGGATCGATTATATATTTATAGTCATAATATTTTCCCGAAGCTATATAAGGCTGTCCCCAGTATTGAAGTGTCAGGTCAGGGCGCACTGTAAAATCTATCCTGAGAGATGCGTTTAACGTTTTACGGTCAATGCTTGCAAGGATATATTTTGGATTCACCCCGTCATAATTTGTTTCCACGTACTGAAGTGCTGTGAACGATTTATTGAACCCGGGAGTGAGATGAAAGGAAAGAAAATTGATTGGTTTGTATGTTATCTCAACCTGTGTGTACATGCTGTGATAATCTTTTTCAAATCCTTTCGATCCATTAATGGAATACTCAAATATTAGTTTTTTACGATAATCAGTGGAAAAGCCCCCTCCAACATAAATGCTTCCCGGCATTTTCATTGTTGGACCTCCGCGAAGTATCCCGGTTGAAAGTGATTTGCCATATATACTACCGTTTATGTATACATTCCAGTAATTCTTTAATTCCATGTTGGCACTCCATTCAATACCTTTATCGGTTATAACGCCTCCAAAATTATTGAGTACAACAATATCACCACTGATGTTGTATCTTCTGTAAATCCCCTTCGGTTCCCACACGTTATAGCCGGCCGCAATAACAGAAAGTATCTGGTCAGCCTGCTGCATATATCCCAGATCGTTTATTTCAAATCCGGGAGTTTTCCATTTTACACATGCAAAAATGTTCAGGTGTCCATTGTTTTTCGCTATCTGCATTCTGCCTCCTGATCCGAACAGAGTAGTCCTGTCAGGATCAAACTCTAAATAATCCTGATCAGGCCTCTGGTAATATCTTGCCGATGACAATTGAGTTTGCGCGATAGCATCCTTGGAACCGTTAACCAGGCTGAAAGCTGTATTAAGATTAAATGACCAGTTTTTATCCTTGAAGAACTGTGTGAAATCGATTCCTCCCGAGTAAGCTGACCTGTGCATGAAACTTCCCAGATTATCATCCAGATCTCTGTTAGTGCTGGTAAAAATACCACCAAGTAAAGTTTTCCCATCATTAAAATCTTTCTGGACTCTTCCTAAAAAATAATTTGTCAGAGGTTCGACCAGTTCGTGCCGGATAGTAGTACCAGTTGCAGAATCTTTTACTGCAGCCCACATTCCACCTGTTACTGCTTCAACGAATCCAAGAGATAATCCATTCTTTGTTTTTCCTGTAAGCTTGGCTGCCCCCAGTATATTTGTAAATGTGGGTACATTTGCATATTCCTGATTTCCAAGATTAGGATCCCCCTGCGGCTGACGACCTATTCTCCTTGAATAGAACAGGTTATCGTTTCCCTGGTTTCCATTTCCGATGCCGATGTTAAAATTTGTAATATTGTTGCCTTCAATGAAGAACGGCCTTCTTTCCGAAAAATAAGTCTCATAAGCAGACAGGTTCACCTCTGACGGGTCTGCCTCAACCTGCCCGAAGTCAGGATTGATAGTAAGGTCCATCGTCATATTGTTGGTGATGCCTATTTTGGCATCGAGACCAACATTCGCTCCGAATTTTCTGCCTTTCTCCTTGAAATTGAATGGATTTCCTGGTTCATTCTGAAAGGTTTCCATTTTAGCTACGCCATAAGGAGTAATATCAAGAATTTTACGCGGCTTGACACTTTCAAGTCCCGACAACTCACCCATCATATGTATAAGTCCGGGTGCATCTGCAGGGATATGCTGCCAGAGATCAGTTTCATTTTTTCTGTAATACATCCTGATTACCTCAAAGCCCCAGACATCGCCTGAGTTTTTATCGAACCTGACCTGGCTGAAAGGGATTTTCATCTCTTCTACCCATCCTTCTTTGTTAATGGAAGTCTTTACCCACCAGTTGGGATCCCATGATTCATCTTCGTTCTGTCCATCTTCAGAATACATGAGGTCGTATTTTACACCTGAGGAGCTCACACCAAAAAGAAACCCGGTACGAAGATCATGAAAGCTGTCGACTACTATTCCGGCAAGATCACCATCAGCTGCATCTCTTCGAGTAAGACGTTTTGTAATACTATCAGGGCTGGTATCGTAATTCTTAATGGCGACATATAAATTGTCATCATCAAAAAGAATCTTGAATTCTGTTCGTTGTGTCGCAGGTCTTCCGTTATAAGGTTGATACTGAATAAAATCATCCTTCCATTCACCTAAATTCCAGACCTCCTCATCAAGGACTCCATCAATAGTAGGCGGAGTAGTTAATCTTATAGCATGATATCGCTTTTTTTCTAGTGCTTGCCCGGAAACAATTAATACTGAAAGAGATATGAAGACGAGGGAGATTAAAAATCTTTTCATATAAGATGTCAGTTATGGTTTGGTTTGCACAATAAGGACGAATAAGAAATAAATTTGATGCAAGAAAAATATTATTTAGAATCATTTTAAACAAAATTATCTTTGAATTCATTTAACAAGATAAATGACCGTTAGCGATCATATAAACCCTACTTTAAAGAACGGGTAAATATACTTTGCTGCCAAAGGTATTTTACATTCAGATGCTTTCAGTTGACGATTGGCAGATTAAGAATGATAACATGATTAATATAAAATTATTATCTTGGACTCAAATCAAATACTTATGGTTTCAAGAAGATCTTTTATTTCAAAAAGTGCAGCAGCAGCAGCTGCAATAATTACTCCATCACTTATCTGCTGTAATTTTTTACAGGAATCAAAATCACCCCTTAATGGCAAAAAAGTACTTTATGTCTGGGGAGGATGGATGGGACATGAACCCGATAAATGCCGTGATATTTTTGTTCCATGGATGGAATCGGAGGGAGCAAAAATAACCGTTTCTGATACATTAGAAGCTTATGTTTCAATGGACCTGAAGAAAGATTTTGATCTCATTATCCAGGCATGGACCATGGGAACAATTGAGAATAAGCAGGAAAAAGCTCTCCTTGAGGCAGTTAAAAGTGGAGTTGGACTTGCCGGCTGGCATGGCGGACTTGGAGATTCATTCCGGAATAATACCGAATATCAGTTTATGGTTGGCGGTCAGTGGGTTGCTCATCCCGGAGGAGTAATAGATTACAGGGTTAATATTATCGATCATAAGGATCCTGTAACAAAAGGATTGACAGATTTTGATATGCATTCCGAACAATATTATGTTCAGGTTGATCCGAATGTTAAAGTTCTTGCCACGACTACTTTTACCGATAAAAATGCTTCATGGATAGGTGGCAATGTTGTACCAGTTGT
This sequence comes from Bacteroidia bacterium, assembly GCA_026391515.1. Classification (GTDB taxonomy): domain Bacteria; phylum Bacteroidota; class Bacteroidia; order Bacteroidales; family VadinHA17; genus LD21. The sequence continues at coordinate 8,847 of JAPLEC010000224.1, forward strand.
GTGGAAGAAAGTATATGGCATTGGCAGAGTTTTTTATTCTTCACTGGGTCATGTAGCATCCGATTTTAATGTGCCCCAGGTACTTGAGATACAAAAACGAGGTATATGCTGGGCCTGTATGAGCAAATATGAGCCAGCAGAAGCGTGGAAGCAACCTGTATATAAAAGCCGCCCCTAAATCCCCTGAAGGGGACTTGTATTAGAAGTAAGAACATTTGAACAATTGAATGTCGAATGTTGAATGCAGAAGTTCTTACTTCGCTGTTCGAATGTTCTTCATTCTTACTTCCAAATGGGTTTGGGGATTAATGAACTAGTCATAGAGCTTTATAAACTCATAGGAGTTGCCCGTGTGATCCAGAAACTTCAGGAAATCGGTTTTTGATATCACCAGAGTTGCTGTATTTACATTAGGATGAAATGCAAGGCGATCAAACTCATTCAGCTTCTCATCAATAAAAAGATGAACATGTTTTTCCTTATCATTTATCAGTCCGAAAGGAGAGACTGAACCCGGTTCAAAACCGAGATATTTCTTTAATCTGTGATCAGATGCAAAGGTAAGCTTTCCCTGCTTTAGTCGTTTCTCAAGATCATGGATTTCGAGTTGTCGCAGATGTTCAAGAATGACCAGGTAATGTCTGTCTCCCTTATGATTGCGGAAGAAAATATTCTTGCATCTTCCTGAATTATAATCTTTCCAGTGAGTTTTAGCCTCCTCAATGGTAGATAACGGCGGATGTTCGTAGTATTCGAATCGAATGGAGAGTTCTTCAAACAGGGTATACAGTTCTTTCTGACCCCTCATTAATCTTGTTTTGATTTTGGAATGAAGGTAAATTCCATTCCGACAAGCAGTGCAATGTCAGCTCCTGCATCTTTCATATCTGTATCTTCAATATCATAGGACCATTCAACAATAACAGGAATGCTGACAGGAGCAAGCCTTTTAAATTCTGTAAGAATGTCAAAAAGAAACTTCGCAGATGAGGAGTTGAAGTATGAAAGATCTATTTGAAGTCTGATTGGAACTATACCGCTGAAGACCTTATATTTTTCAGCTATAATATCATCGATGAACTTCTGGAGCCATTCTATCACAGGATAATATAAAGCACGCACATCTTCCGGTGAAGAAGTGCCGGTTATTGAGAAAAGCTTTTCATCAGGTGAAAAATTAATCTCCGGAGTCGTTGATGTTCGTTTGATAAAAAGTTTTTGCATCTGCAGACATTTTTACAAAAATGCATTAATATTTTAGTATAACAAAAAATTTTACATCAGATAATTTTTCAAAACAGCATATTATTTTCTGATACAGAATTATATTCAGCATCTTCAGCCAGATCTTTTTTTCTCGACGCAGCAACAGCCATCCTGTCACAAAGTTCATTTTCCGGATTGCTGTTGTGACCTTTTATCCATACGAATCTTACATTATGTTTCCTGTATATTTTAAGGAATCGTATCCAGAGATCAGGATTCTTTTTCTTTTTAAATGCTTTTGATTCCCATTGAAATACCCATCTATTTTTGACAGCGTCAGCAACATATTTTGAGTCGGTATATACGACAACATTGCTGCCCTGTTTTTTTAGAGCTTCAAGTCCTGCTATGACAGCTAATAGTTCCATCCGGTTATTGGTTGTAATCCTGAACCCTTCCGATTTTTCAAGCCGGTGTTTACCGGAAATTAAAACTATACCATAGCCTCCGGGACCGGGATTTCCGCTTGAAGCCCCGTCGGTATAGATAGTAATCTCATTTGACATGGGGTAAAATTATGCCGGTATTTGTGATGAAGAGCTTTATTGCAATAGAAAGCAGGATGACGCCAAAGACTTTTTTAAGAATCTGAAGTCCTCCATGGCCAAGGATCTTTTCAAAAAAGGTGGTCAAACGCAGGACCAGGTAAACCACTATCATGTTTAAAAGAAGAGCGATAAAAATATTTATTGTCTGGTATTCAGCTTTAAGAGAAAGAATTGTGGTGATTGATCCTGCCCCGGCAATCAATGGAAAAGCAATTGGGAAGATAGCTCCGCTGCCATGAGCATCCTGTTTAAAGATTTGAATGCCCAGGATCATTTCCATTGCAATCAAAAAAATAATAAATGAACCTGCAATAGCAAAAGATGATACATCAATTCCAAAGATCTTTAAAAGAGGAGCACCGATAAATAAAAATGCCAGAAAAATCAGCAATGAAGTAATCGTGACTTTGGTCGGGTTAACAATAACTCCTTTTGATTTTATATCAATGATAATCGGAATAGAACCCGGTATATCAATTATGGCAAAGAGTACCATGAATGCCGCAAGGATCTCTATCAGGCTGAAGTGCATGTTTAAAAATTTGTGGCAAAGATAAATAAAATCAGGGATTCAGACTTAGCTTCCCCTTTTCTTATCGGCCCCCCAACCCCCCCCTAAAGGGAGGCTAATTTACTGACTATTAACAAATAACCCCTTCCCTTATTGTTTAAGGGAAGAGCCTGTCCC
>JAPLEC010000407.1 GCA_026391515.1 Bacteroidia bacterium
TTCTTTTTTGGATGTATTTTACCCATATTTCCTCAAATAAGCTTTAACATTTGCTTAAATCTGCAACAGTTCCCTTCCGAATTTCCTCCAGATGGGCAATTTGAGAGTTTCAAGCCAGATAATGAAACGCTTAAGTATATTATAATAAAGTGTTACAAAGAAAATCAGGATCATAATCCAGATCATTGCTATATTAAAGATCATTGTATCTATCTTCAGATTCCCAAGAAGTTTATATGGTGCATAAAAATGAGCCCGCCCAAATTTTGATCCGGGAACCATAAAAATAGGATCAGCTTTTTGAATAAATCTATCATCAATCTCATATATTCTACTGGTAGTCAATCTGTTAAGTACAAAATCGGTAAGTCGTTCGTTATAATCGGTTTCCCGTAACCGAAGCAGCTGGCCTCCTTCCATCTGGTTTGATTTCAGCTCATAAACAGAATCACGCTTTAATGATTCAAATCTGTTCATTCTCTTTATTTTTATGTTCAGGCTGTCAAGATACTTCCTGGCATTCTCAGCAATATCTTCATTGAAATCTGAATAATTCAATTTTTTTATCCATTCACCCGGTTCAAGTCCGGTTACTTTCGCAAGCTCTTTCAAATGATAATTTAGCTTTTTAAAGTTATTTTCAGTATCAATCTTGTAATCAGGATTTTTGCCGGCGATCTGACACTCTTTCACTTTCACTTTCAGGACAGGTATGAGAAAAGAAGTATTCCAGTCTAACTGGCTTAATTTCATGTCATAATCAAAGAAAGGTTTCTCATATCTGTTGCTCTTATACTGTTCCACACTTAATGCTTCATAAGCCCAGCGAGTTACCATTAAATCGCCAATTACAGGGACATAGATTTTTTTGCTGAAAGTCTTGTGAAGATCATCAAATTTTATCATTGCCCCTCCAAGCAGAAGCTGGGGTACAAGGATAAGAGGGATCAGGATGTAAATGCTTACAGCAGTCCGCATTCCAGCTGATATGTTTAATCCCAGTATATTGCCGAAACACGCAGTTGAAAAGAGTATCAGCCATTGCTGCAACAGCATTCCTCTTACTTCGAGGAAAACATTTGCAACGATTACAAATGACAAAGTCTGAATTGCCGATAAAGTAAAAAGAAAACTGATTTTTGATAAGAGATAGCTTAACCTGCTCAGGTTTAAAAACTTCTCCCTTTCCAGAATTTTCCTGTCTCTGTATATTTCTTCCGCACTTACTGTAAGTCCAATAAAGAGAGCAACAATGACCGACATGAACAAAAAAACAGGGTAATTTATGTTTGTAGAAAACAGATATACCCCATTTTCACTGTATTTTGAGATATAACCCAGGATGAAAGCCAGCAACGGAGCTTCAAGCAGGTTTATAGCCATATATTGTCTGTCTGCAATCTTGCGGATTATATTGCGCCTTACAAACGTCCGGATCTGTTCTGTTTTGTCAGGTACTTTGAAGTTGCTTGGAGAAACAGGAAGTTTGGGAGGCTGTTCGTTAAGAATCGGCATCATTTTTTTCCTGTATTTTTCGTACCATGCTTCCGGGCTTACCTGTCTTTCTTTGCCGGGCAAACCTTCACTGTCAATTACCTTAACTTCAACGATATGAAGAATATCATCCGTTTCTATATTGCCACAGCTTGGACATTCACTCTCAGCTGCATTAGCCTGTGATGTTTCAGTTTTGAAATAAACCAGGGCTTCGACAGGATCGCTGTCATAGATCATATAACCACCTTTGTCGAGTATCCAGAGCTTGTCGAACATTTTCAGGACATCAGAGGATGGCTGATGAATATTTGCAAAAATAAGCTTCCCGCTTAATGCCTGGTTTCTCAGCAGGATCATAACCTTCTCAGAATCAAAAGACGACAAACCTGATGTAGGTTCATCAATAAACAGAACAACAGGTTCACGCATCAGCTCCAGTCCGATATTGAGCCTTTTACGCTGACCGCCGCTTACCTTTTTATTCATAAGGTCACCAACCTGCAGATCTTTTATTTCGTCCAGACCGAGGTCAAGCAGAACTTTATCAACAGTGCTATTTAATTGATCTTCAGTATAATTGCCAAAACATAACCGTGCATTGAAATATAAATTCTGATAGACTGTCAGCTCTTCGATCAGCATGTCATCCTGCGGAACATAACCGATTAATCCTTTTATTTCTTCCGAATCAGAATGGATATCATAACCATTGATATACAGGTTTCCGCTTGCCGGCTTTATCTTTCCATGAAGAAGATTAAGCAATGTTGTTTTTCCGACTCCGCTCCCTCCCATAATTCCAATGAGATTGCCGGATTCGACTTTGAAATTCATTTTGCGAATTCCATTATCAGAATTTTTAAACAGATATTCAACATCATGGCCTTCAAAAATTACTTTTTCGGGAAACTTTTGTGATACAAATTTCTTGTAAATTTTTGAATAATAGAGTGGTTCAATACCCTGGCCTTTTATGTTCACACCCCTGTCGAGCAGATAGGGCCGGCATGCTATAATATCCCTTCCTTTAAAATAAAGAGCGAGCGGACCATCATATGTAAGAAGAAGTGATCCGGTGCTTTCAATGTGAAGCACAACAAGCTGACCAAACGATCTTCCAATCATGAAAGCAGATGCATTATCATATTCTTTTTTTGAAATATTGAAAGTTCTGGCAACAATGTCAATAATTGTTTTTTCCTGATCAGAGATCATACCATCCTCAAAGGCAAATTCAATCAGCTGAAGAAATACAAGCATCCTTTCTTCAAGAAAAAGTCCTTTTTTAATTTGTCTGCATATATTGGTGATCTGAAAAGAAATCAGAGAATTTTCATCAGCCAGTTCGGCCTTATCGACGCTTTTCAGTTCATTCGAATAAAATTCAAGATTGTTCTCAAAGAGAGCATAATACTCTTCCTCAAGTTCTCTGTTCAGGTATCTTCTGAGGTAGCTGCGCAGGATCTTTTTACCACGCGAAGTAATTCCGACCGGATTTACAGTCGACACTATTGCAAAGATGTGAATCAATGCCAGTAAAACAGACTCCCTCATAATTACATAACCTAAAAAAAAGACCGCAAAGACAAAAGCTTTGCGGCCAATTATTTAACATAAAATTATTGAAGTACTATATCGTTCCTGACCCCTTCAATTGCTTTTGTAATATTTGCAATATCAGTAGAGGTAAGACTGGTAGTCAACCCTGCATAAACTGTTTTGATCGGTTCCAGCTTATTCACAAAATCATTCAGATTAGGATCGTTTAAATAAGGCTTTGTAATATCAAGATAAATTTCAAAAGAATGCTTCTGCTCAAGCAGGTTCTTTGAAATTCCGGCAAACTGATATGCTGCGTATGTAACGTTACAAGTCAGGTACATCCCTTCAATCCAGGCACCTCCGACAACCAAAAGTGCCAGAGCCTGTTGCTCATTATCACTAAGATAAACATAAGTGTCGTTGAATGCGCTTGTCAGAATCTTCACAAGTTCTTCCTTGTTGTCATAATTCTGCTTTATCTTTTCGTATAGCGATTCATCATATATTTTAGCCATATTCAATTCATTGGCAAGTGACCGGATGGAATTCAGAAAATTAATTACTTCCTGCGGTATGTTATAAAGAGTCACATAGCTGAGATCTGCTCCAAAAACGCCCAGATTAATTGCTCTTGTATTGCTTCGGAGATATTTCTTTGCATTTTCTGACGGATTTGTAATCCCTATCTGATAGCCGACATCAAGGTCTGAAAGCATCTTAATCACCTCTGCTGAAGAAGGCAAGGGATAGACATTCTCTTTTATCTGACCTTGAATTTCTTTAACTTGCTTTTCTTCGACCTGTTTTTGAATTTTTTTAGCCTCATTATTTTTGCATCCTGTGAAGCATAAAAAGCTAATCAGAAGCATAGGAAGTAATAGTACTGCTATCGTCTTTTTCATACCGTATCCTTTTTAATTATGTATTATTATCAAAAACCGCGTATAAAAATAATAAATAATATTGAATTAAACCTACCTGTAGAACGTAATTTGAAAATAAACCTTCTTCCGGCAGAAAGAAAAGTGATCAGCTTTGACAGAATAATACAACCAAAACTATTTATCACCTGATTGTCTCTGATTTTGTGTACC
>JAPLEC010000076.1 GCA_026391515.1 Bacteroidia bacterium
CCCCCCTCCTCAGTTTCACATTTCAGAATATCATCGATGATGATTCTGGTGTTTTATGGGGGAGATCCAAGTGAATTGTAATTCAGTGGGCAGGGAAATGTTGAGTGAAATTCTTCATGCAACCAGAAATTTCCTATTTGAAAATAAAAAGAAAGATTCATTACATACTATCGTGATCCCCAGAATGTTATATGAAAATTGTAATTAAAAAGAAATGTTAATAAGCATATAGGCAAATTTTACATCTATCAGGGACGAAACATGACTTCAAGTATGCAAGTAGCTTATTCCGGAATGAGACAGAACAAAAAAATGCTCTTTTGGCTTTTTGGTTTTCTAAGTGGCATGCTGGGTGCTCTTGTTGCTGAAATAATTTATATAAATATCCCAGTGAAACTGTCTTATTTACTTAATATTTTATCAGTGGCTCTATGGGCCGGTATATTTTCCATATTTATTGCTGCAGGATTATTCTGGGCGATCGATATTTACGGCCACAGAAATGTGGACTGGTTTGGACTTCTCAGGAAAGCCCTGACCGCGGGTTTTATTGCCGGGGCAATGTCCGGTGGTATTGCCCAAGCTGTTTCTCCCTTATCTTATTTTATCGATAATGGGTTAGTGCGTTTCGTTTTTAAGTCTGCGTGCTGGGGCCTTTTAGGGTTAATTCTTGGCTGGAGGCTTTCAAAGTCACTTCCAAATCTTGGTACACATCGTGCAATATTTGCCGGGCTTGCGGGAGGTTTTATCGGTGGCGCCGGATATCTGATTGCCAATGCATTTGACATGGGCCTTGTCGGAATTATGCTCGGCATTGGAATAATGGGAGCTGCTCTTGGTCTTTGTATTGTTCTTGTCGAAGAACGATCTCGTGTAGCATATGTCGAAGTTCACTGGACCCCGGATGAAAAAAGTTTTTTCACGCTTGGAAGTACTCCTGTCTTCATTGGAGCAGGGGACTCTGACATTTGTGTCCCCAGCGTTCCGAACCGCGCCATGTCGCTTACGATTGAAGGGGGGCAGATTATGGGCACGGATCATACCAAAGGAAAGAAAAAGCAAATGTCTGACGGAGATCATATAACTATCGGAAAAATCGATATGATTATCCGGACTGGTATTGAAAAAATGAAAGGCATGTCTGACCGATAAAAATCCCTTTTTGGTAAATTCTTTAAGAAACAAAGTATTCATCTGTTACATCTTAAAAAAATCCCAAAATACCTAGATATTGAAATTTTTTAATAGATATCTACGACATTCAAATCTTCGATTAAAATACCCTTCGAGAATTGGTGAAATTATAAAAATGTGAATCCCCCCCTCCTCAGTTTCACATTTCAGAATATCATCGATGATGATTCTGGTGTTTTATGGGGGAGATCCAAGTGAATTGTAATTCAGTGGGCAGGGAAATGTTGAGTGAAATTCTTCCTGCAACCAGAAATTTCCTATTTGAAAATAAAAAGAAAGATTTATTTATCTTATGAGGAGCTTCTTGTACAAGGGAATAACATGTCCACTGATGAGCAGGCAAAGAAAAAACAATATTTTCAGTATGGCTTATGGATGCTACTTGCCGGAATTATTTCTTTGGTAATAGGGGGTTATGTTTTACGAATTGAGTTGAGTGGTTCTATCGGTATGATACTAGCCGGTGCTGGTATTATTGTTTTAGTAACAAATTGGACTTAAAAGAGAGAATCAATGTCTTGAATTTTCATAGTATACTCCTACAAGGATGAATGCAATTTTTTTTAGAAAAACAAGCTTTATAGGAACTTACAACCTACAAAATAAATTGCCGATCAAAAAGCTAAGGTACTGCGTCTCCTTACCCTGTCATGCAATTAACCTTTAAGGAGGAGAAATAGTTGTCAAAAAACACTCATTGTCTGAATACTGTCCATTTTTTTGATAATAGTCTAATATCCGTCAATCCCTGCGATAATTGATAGAGTACATCTTGTGATCCTGTTATTGAAAAGGAAAAATTAGCCTGGAGACGTCATATACATCATAATAATTCGGAATAATGCAACAAATATAATTGCTACGATAACACGAAAAATTCCAATCTTTTCATGTCGGACAATAAATCCCCCTTTATTATCCCAGCTTGTTTTACCCTCTTTTTCAAGTTTGGATGATTCGATTAAAAGTGTAATCAGATAGAGGAACGGAATCCCCAAGAGATATCCTCGAGTGTACACACTTAAACTGCGACTCATAGCCTGTGAATATGTTAAGAGACTTCCATCAGAATTCATTACTTTGGTGTTTAACAGCCATTTTCCCGGGGTTTGTCCATACTTTGAGATAAAGCGAGGTTCGATGAGAGCGAGAAGTAAAAATGTAGCCATGGATGTGATTAAGAAATCCACACTTGGAGATATATCTAAAACAAAGTCAGGGTCTGTTAGCCTTATATTCAATATTAGTAGATAAGTTAAAAGCAGTACGAGGAAATTACTCAAAGCCATATCAATGAAACGAGCGAAAAATCGAACCCAAGGACGAATTTGGGGAACTGCTTCACCGGTTTGATTCTGTACAAAAGGCCGGGAGGTAATTGTTCCGAATTCATCTTGTTTTTTCCCCTTTAATTGACCCCCGGATAAATTATTACCACAATAAATACAAAATTGTGTATCGTTTGTATTTTCCCTGCCGCATCTTGAACAGTACATTATAACAAAAATACTCAACGTCACTATTTATATATTATGAAATATCATGGCGTGGATCCCATGAAATTCCCTCTCTGCTTCAAAGAACTGGAGTTCAGATACAATCACTATTACCAGGATCTTTTTATTGATCTCCTCCAAATCTTAGTTGGTTATAGTATCGTGGCTTGTACTGAGTTATCACTTGTTTTCACTCTTTTTCTACCTTATGTTAAAATTGTTTGCTGTATCTTCATCTATGAATAAGGTTCTCTATAATGTCTTAATAAATGCGATTTATTCAAAATCCTTATGTATGCACTGATGCATTGTAAGATATGGTCAATTATTGCCCCGACTGCGGGACACAGTTACCCTTCGAAAACGCTGAAATTTGTCCAAACTGCGGTGCTCGAACCAAATCCCCAAAAATTTCCCCGCCAAGAGCACGTGAAGGAAGTAAAATTGGTAAGTATCTTATCATTGGAATACTTTTATTTATTGTATTTGTTGTACTTGCAGTTGTAGTGTTCTGGTATGTGGAACTCGGCGCCGGAAAATTGTCTTCTCTACACCAGACACCACCCCAGTAATGATCTCACAAGGTACTACTGCAAATACAAAAGTATTTACCACCAAAAAAGGCGGTAATGCAGTTACTTCATTGAATCCCATCGAACAGGTCGAGATCACTTTTGCAGTAGCCCCGGTATCTGCATCTACCAAAATGACATTTGAGTTGAGACCAAATGTCGGTGCTTCATATCCGTTCACAAAGACTGCACCCACAACGATTTCAGCACGTAATGTTCTCTATTAATTATTATTTTTGCTCTGTAGAAAACCTCAATGACGATAAATTGAAGGAATTTGTAGAGGTTACAAATTATCATTTAACGCGAGATCTCTTTTGTCTGGATGGAGAATATTCTTGGGTAAAGTATCAACTTAGCCCAATTATCGCAAAACACTATCTTAATATATGTTTATTATTCATATAGCAATAATACGAGGTATAATGTCTTTCCAAATTCTTTCAATAATTATTGCAACATTATTTATCATCGGGCTTAATGTTTTTCTATTTCGTAAGAAAATCTATGATTTACTTGATATTCAAGCGATGTGGGCTTCTGATTTTTCGAAGAGTGTTTGTTTAACATTTTTGGCAATTGTTATTATATACTTGTATGGGTTTTATAACGAAGCATTTCCAGAACCGACAATTATTGGAAATGCATTAATATTTTTTAGTCTCATTGCCGGAATGGTGTTTGCATTATATGGGATGGGATTAAAAAAGCGATGGTTTATGTTTTTTTGGCTTGGAGTCGTCGTTTCGTCAATAGTGATTACTTATATTCTAATTGATCCAAATACAATTCCATTTCCGATATGGAGTCTGGTAATTCTGGGGCTTATGTGGATGAACCTTCATTTATATAATAAAGAAAAAGTTGGATTTTATATCTGAAATAAATTACGTTAAAAAAATTGTGAACTGTGATTAATTTATATTCGGTGTTTATCGCATGACACAAATAATCAGTTTTAGCTGGGACAAACAAATCGGTCCAATCATCAGCTTACATTTTTTAAGAGAGAATTCTCTTTATATGCAT
>JAPLEC010000087.1 GCA_026391515.1 Bacteroidia bacterium
CCTGAAATGTTGCAATAATTTCCCTTTTACTTCGGTTATCTTTTATTGCATCTTTTACAAGTCGAATAATTCTATTGGTTTCTTCTACACTCATTAATTTCAATGTTTTTGAAGAATTGTGATTTCTCATTATGCATTATAAAATTTTATTCAATAGAATCTCACAAATTATCTGATAAAGATAAAACAATTTCTTTAAATTAATGTTGTGATGACGCAATGTTATTTCAAAGATCCCGCCCTGTGAAATAGCACAAAGCCCAGACCTTGGCCATATTTCACTGGGCCAGTACCGCCGTACCTTTGTACCATTGAGATATAGGGCAAAACCCTACCGCCTGCTGCCCACTGCCTTTAGCCTACTGCCATTTTCTTCCTACAGCCTACCGCCTTCTGCCCTCAGCCTAATCAAAAAATACTTCCCCACATTTTACAGAATTGGGGATTAGTTTTTATGTTTCTTCACATAGCCACTTGCAAGCTGGCAGGAGCTGAATATTGCGCTTGTTTTTTTCTATTACTTCTTCTTTGTCCCAGGTAATAAGCAGCAAATTATTGCAAGCCAATTCGTAAGAGGCTTCCACTAAAGCAGCTATCTCACGTTTCAGTGTTTTAGGGTTTGTAACATCATAACACACCTGAATCATCTGCTCCACAATATGCCCTTTACGGCATATAAAATCTATTTCACGGTCGTTACGGGTTCGGAAATAAAACAGATCCAATCCGGGTTTATAATGTCTTCGCAACAATTCGGTGAACACTACATTTTCAAGTAATCGCCCATAATTGGGTGAAATCTCAAACGATCGTGCTTTAATAAAACCATTGTCAATGATATAAGATTTTTTGGGTGATTTTTGTTGCGTCTTTATTTTGGCAGCATATCTTGTTAAATTCAGAAACAGATAAGGTTCTGATAAATAACCGACAAATTTTTGAACTGTTGCGACGCTGTTAAAGTTCAAGTCAGTTTTTAATTGATTGTAGGAATATGGATTAGTGTAGTTTGCCAATAAATAATTTGACAAATCGTAAAGTTGCTGAGATTGACGTATCCGGAAGCGTCTCATAATATCTTTTAACAATACCGAATCGAATAAAGCGGATAAATAATTCTTAGCAATAGACGGATTCAATACAATTTCGGGAAAACCTCCATTCAACAAATAGGTATTCAGGTGACTCAGGATAATCCCCATTTTTTGAGGTGTAATAGCCGATTGACCGGGCAATGATACCTTATGAAAACGTAAAACTTCAGCAAAGCTAAATGGGAAAACCTCAATCTGCACATACCTCCCTGTCAGTGAAGTAGCTATTTCACGCGAAAGGAGTCTGGCATTAGAACCTGTAACAATAAGATTAACGCCTCTGCGGTACAGTTTATTTACCCATAATTCCCAATCCGGTAAGTTTTGGATTTCGTCCAGGAACAGATAGCTGTAACCGGGATATATCTCATTTAAGGATTGAATCACCGCATTTTCGTCAAAATGCTTCAGCAGTAAATCATCATCAAAGTTGAGGTAAGCAAAATTTTCATCTTTCAGCATTTGAAGTGACAAAACAGATTTTCCTGCCCGTCGTGGTCCCGTAATCAGTTTAATCAGTCCAGTGGACAAATATTCTGCTTTTACGGAAACATCAATTCGTTTAATATAAGCATGGTTCAGCAAACCGTTTCGCTCTTCATACTGTTGATATATGATGTTTTTAATCATTTTCATTAGTTATACTGAACAAATTTACTGTTTTTTATTCAATATGGTCAAGCTTTTTAATAAAATTGTAGTGAGGCGGCTAAGGACGTAAGGCGGAGAGCAAGAAAGTGGATTTGATTAATAGTATTAATTAATATTGAGAGTGCTGAAGGGCACTCTTTTTTATTTACAGACTGGGCGTAAAGGCGTAAGGGTGTAAAGGCATAGAGGCGCAAAGGCGTAAGGGCGTAAAGGCGGAAAATTTGGGTTTATAATACGTGTCCCCGTTATGCCACTATGCCATTATACCATTATACCATTATACCAGTATACCATCATGCCGTTGTGCCGTTGTGCCGTTG
>JAPLEC010000262.1 GCA_026391515.1 Bacteroidia bacterium
TTTCCTAAAGGAGCAAAAATACTGACATTTTGCTATGATACGGGCGAGAGATATTTATCTGTCGATGGATTATTCTGATACTATATAATTTACATTATTTATCCAGTTTAATCGAAATCAGAATATAACAGGTATTTGGCTCTGATTTTGCCGAATTTAACCAATCCTTCTTTCCAGGTGGTCCTGATTTCTTTTGAACTCATACCTTTCTGTATCTGTTCCCTTAAACCCGGCCCACCTGCAAGAATATCGAAATAGGAAGTAAAAAAATTTTCTTTTTGGGGGAAATCATTATATGCGGCTATTACCCATTCGAGTCTGAGTTTCGGTTTTGGTACCAGTTTCATTTCAATAACATCCCTCAAATCGGTTCCATAACATTTAACACCGAGGTGGGGAGGATTCTTTGCACCCGGACCACTTTCCGGAGTAAAGTTGAAACCCCTGTCGGGCAGGTCGGGACTTCCGAATGCCTGAAACGGAAATGAAGTGCCTCTGCCACACGAGATAACGGTTCCTTCGAAAAAACAGATGGAAGGATACAGATAAACGGAGGTCTGGTTTGGCAGGTTTGGTGATGGCTTAATGGGAAGTTCATAGAGGGTTTTATGAGTGTAATTCTTACACTTTATAACTGTCAGATCGCATTTTACTCCGTCCTTGAGCCACCCCTCCCCATTGATCATCTGAGCATATTCACCTACTGTCATTCCATGAACAATCGGTACCGGATCAATACCCACAAATGATCTATATGCCGTATCGAGTATATTCCCGTCAAAATAAAATCCGTTCGGATTGGGTCTGTCGAGTACGAGACATCTTACATGATTTTCGGCACACGCTTCCAGAATATAATGTAGTGTAGATATATACGTATAGAATCGGACGCCTACATCCTGAATATCATAAATAACAACATCAATCCCTGTAAGATCGTCAGCGGTTGGTTTCAGGTGAGAACCATATAAACTTATTAATGAGATGCCAGTTTCGGGGTCTTTCCCATTTTCGATCGTTTCACCGGCATCTGCCATATTTCTGAATCCGTGTTCAGGGGCGAATATAACCCTGATATCTATGCCAATTGATAGAAGATTATCAACAAGATGAGTCTGCCCTGTCATGGAAGTCTGGTTTGCAACCACAGCAACTGATTTACCTTCAATCATGGATCTGTAAAGCTCAATCTGGTATGAACCTGGTATTGGAGTTTTCTTTGCTCCATAACAAATTGAAAATGTAGCAACAACTATCAAAATTGAAAATGTACAAAGCAACCGTTTCATATGCTATTTTAATCCATTGGTAAATCTAATGAAATCCTGATTAATTTAATATTTTTCTTTTTTATGAGTATCGGGAATCAGGTATATAAATTCATAATAATAAATTAATTCATATTCTCTCTCTCATTTTTTGCATTTTATCATTCGAGTAAGATTCCTCATTCCGCTTTGCTCCATTCAGGAATGACAGTTCAATTATTGTAAGGGGGGAATCAGAGGCGATTCGACCAGTCGAATCGCCTCTGATTCCCATGTCATCCTAAATCGACCATGTCATTCCGAGCGCCAGCGAGGAAACTCATGCGATATTAATATTAATAGCCGATATTCATATTACTTTTAAGTCAACCCATGAAAAAAGATTGATCAAATTTCTTAAATTTGGAAACTTATCAATCCTATGAATCTTCCATATTTCATAGCACAAAGGCTAATAAAGGGAAGACGTGAAGGCACTTCATTTTCAAGGCCTATAAATGTAATTGCAATTACCGGTATTGCTATGGGCCTGGCAGTAATGATACTTGCAGTAGCTGTTCTTACCGGTTTTAAACAGCAGATACGTGAAAAAGTTGTTGGCTTCGGGTCCGACATTCAGATAGTGAACCTCGATGCAAATTATTCATTTGAAACAATTCCCATATCCGAGGGTCAGGAGTTTATTACTAAAATAAAAAATCTTCCCGGTATAAAGCATGTACAGGTTTTTGCAACAAAAGCAGGTATAATTATATTCAGGGGGTTGTGCTTAAGGGCATTGGAAGCGATTTTGACTGGAGTTACTTTAAAAACTGTATGGTTGACGGAGAAGTTTTTAAAGTTACAGATACGGCACGGACTGATAAGGTTATCATCTCAAAAAAGATCTCTGACATGCTCAACTTGCGGATAGGCGATTCCTTTGCAATGCATTTTGTCCAGGATCCGCCCCGTATGAGGAAATTTACAATCAGCGGCATTTATGAAACAAGTCTTGAGGAATTCGATAAAATGTATGTTTTCTGTGATATTGGCCATATTAAAAGATTAAATGGCTGGAGAGACGATCAGGTAAGTGGATTTGAAATATTTATAAATGATCCCGACAAGCATAATATCTTAATCTCCATTCAGTACCATGGCCTTGTTCTCACTGTGCAGACTTCAGACATAAACCCGGGAGGGTTGTCGGTGAAGCAGGTCTTCAATGTGGTAAGTGGATTTAAAATATCTATAATTGATATCGACCAGCTCAACTATATGACCCAGGCTGTAAGAGATGCTGTTGGCTACAGAATAACTGAAGACGAAGAAAAATTCAAAGTCATAAATATAAGAGAAAAATATCCTCAGATCTTTGACTGGCTTAATTTTCAGGATGTTAATGTTATAATTATAATCTTCCTGATGCTTGTTGTCGCCGGGTTCAATATGATTTCCGGTCTTCTTATTCTCATTCTTGAAAAAACCAATATGATCGGAATACTTAAAGCACTTGGTTCTGACGACATTACAATACGTCGGGTTTTCATCTATCAGGCAGCTTACCTTATAGGCAAAGGTTTGTTCTGGGGTAATCTTATTGGAATCGGGCTTGCATTTTTACAATTGAAGACCGGATTAATTACTCTCGATCCCTCCTCATATTATATCAAAACTGTTCCTGTCAATCTTGATTTGATTCATATTCTTTTACTCAATGCAGGAACAATGGCAGCAATACTTATAATGATGCTTGTACCTTCAAAGCTCATAAGCAGAATTACTCCTGTGAAAGCAATAAGATATGATTGAATAAAAAATGCTTTTTGTTGAGATTTCTATTTCAAGGGAGTTCAGACAACTGCTTTATGTTCTGACTTAAATGATACCGGCTCTGTTCAGGAATAATGCTTTTGTAAAGCTCATACCGTTCAAGAACTTCGCTTACAAAATTTACAGATTCTGTTCCCCTGAAATATCCGTTTTTCACAACTGAGTCGTTATAATACTTTGGATCAGACTTTTTTAAAAGCCAGACTGCAACATTTCCGTCCCATTTACTGGGATCCATACCGTTTTTTTCTGCAAGCTTCATAGCATCGAGAACATGCCCGGGTCCTGCATTATAAGAAGCAAGGATGAATTTCATTTTTTCATTTTCGTCAGAAATTTGCGAATCAAATATTGACTGAAGCCAGTTGATATATAAAGTGCCAGCTTTGATATTATTTGCAGGTGAGGCAGTTATGTCAATCCCGAAGTTTTTTCCGGTGACAGGCATTACCTGCATCAAACCATATGCTCCGGCCCATGATTCAACATCCGGATCAAACCGTGATTCCTGGCAGATCAGCGATGCCAGTAAACGCCAGTCCCAGTTAATAGTTCTGCTTGCATTTCTTATTAAATTATCCCATCTGGATATTTTTCCGGTGTTCAGGGAATAATAATCACTCTTAACTATTATGCTCGATCTTGAGTTTTTAAAATATTTCGCATAAAGCAGAGCATAGGATCGTGTTTTCTTATATTCTGTAATCCACTGATTCAGTTCATTTAATAGTCTTTCGGAATTTTGTTTTCTCAGTGCCCATGCTATATTTTGAGGGAAACTGACCGGAGTACTGATGTCAATATCAGGATAATAGGTCGAATTTACAGCAGCGATATTTTCATCGCATATTGTATATTCAATTTCACCTTTTGCCACATTTTTAATAAGCTCTTCCGACGCATAGGGAACTTCAATAATATTTATTGTATCGCCTATTTCACCTGCAAGAGTTTTAAGCCGTTCAGAATGTGAAGTCATTTCCTGCACATAAACATTTTTTCCTGCAAGTTCAAGCTGATTTCTGATTAAATGTTTATCAATGGCATCCGAAGTCATTGAACGCCAGTTGCGCGGTTTTCGCTGGACCAGAACCTGGCGCGTCTCAAGAATTGGCTCTGTAAACAGAATCTCTTTCTTTCTTGAAGAATTAACAGTCAGTCCGATTGCCAGCAAATCAGCTTCGCCTGAATTTAAAAGGTTGAATGCGTGCTCAAGATGATTTTCAGTAATTATCTCCAGGTCAACACCCAGATGATCGGTGAATTGTTTCAGCAATTCATAATGAAATCCCATCGGCTCGCCCTTATAAATAAAGTAATTCGTTGAATTAAAGTCTGTTACTGCAATGAGTTTACCTCTTTTCTTAATTGAATCAAGGTCAGATGAAACAGTACTTGTATTATTTAAAGGGCGGGGGTTATTGGTACAGGATGCTAAAACTGCTGTTAATATTGCGTATAAAACAAATAACTTTCTTATCAAAGATAATGTATTAGTTAAACCTAAGCATTTTTTAAAATTGGGTGCAAAGATATAACAATTTTTTTAATTATAAAAAGTCCATGCTATTCCGTACCGTAACATCCTGACATTCAGTGGATAAGTTGGTATCATATAGTAGTCATATCCCATCAATCCGGATAAAACATGATCGTACATTACGAAAATTCGTGTTCTTTTCAGCTTCAGGTTCAAAAAAACGTTCAGAAACGGATATTCTCCTGTCTTTGTTTTATTCTGCCGGTAAAATCTGCCTGTAGCAGGCATATAGGAATATGAATAATAGCTGGTGTGATAAATGACATCTGCTCCAAGCTGGCAATTCAGTCTTCCGTTGGTTTTCTTAAACCTGAACAGATGTTCAAAGAAAAAAGTTGACTGTGTCGTAAATAACGGAAGGTCAAGGATTTCAGGATTACTGCTTTGCTGCAATAAGATATCGGTTGCCAGATGAAACTTCCATGCTCTGAATTCTTTTTTTGCAGTTATGGCTACAACCGATAATCCGCCTTCATGTTGCGAAGGAAGGGCATCAGTATTAAAATCGGTAAAATTATCAACAATTGCATAGTTGAATTTCAGTTCTGCTTTACGTGCCGGATATGAAAAAACTGTACCCAGGTCGATTCTGAACTCTTTCTTGAAACTATTATGCCACTCAAAATGATTACCGCCCCATTGTTCGTACCAGAAAGATGGCTGTCTGTTAACAATTCCCCCGGTCACGGCCCAGGTTGCATCTCCTTTCTTCCATCCGAATGTTTTTGAAATTTCACCGGTCAGACTAAAATCTCCGGCACGGTAACCCGTCAGATATATTTCACCATTGGCTTTCCATCCGAATTTTCCGATATCGTTATACAATCTTCCCACAAGGGCATTATTATATTTATTCCAGGCTGCCGTATCTGCATAATTAGTGTCATGGGTTGGAACTATCTGGCTGTACCGGAATAATTCATTTCTGATGCCTACTCCTCCACCAAGTCTGAATTTTCTTGATTCATCAGTTGTAAAATCAAAGCGTACCGTATTTTTCAAACTTCTTGAATAAAGTGAATCATATGTTTGTGAAGTACTTATATAGATTGAATCATAAAAGCCCGATTCAGGATAATAATCACTATAAGACCTGCTATTCTTTTCCCAGATGAAAATATGTGAGAATGTTCCGCTCAGGCCAAGAAATCCTTTAGTTTTCTGTTTAGTGGAATCACCTTTTGCAGATTGACCACCTATTGTATATCGTTGAACCAGAAGAATATTACGGTTTTTAATCTTGCTGTTTGCTAAATTAAGACCTCCAAGATTTATTGGGACATCACGGGTTTCATACAAATCAAGGTTAACAGTATCTTTAATCCCGCCATTTTCATGAGAGGTAAGATTGTTTATACCTGCAGCAAAGTAAAGCTTGTATTTAGGTGAGGTGTAAGATGAGAAAAAGGTAAAATCCTTATTCTCAGCTCTTTGGTAATTGTACTGGCCCAGACTGTAAATTATATCGTAAATAAGTCCGAAATTCAGATACCTGGTTATATTTTGTGAATGACGAATCCTGAATGTCTGCTCAGAGGTGTTTCTCGGTGCTCCGAAAGTCCACACAAGCTCAGTAAACGGAACCTGTGTATTCATAAAGACATTCTTCACTGGAAGATACATGAACGGATAATAGTAGGCATAAATAAATTCATCAGGATCAAAGATCCGGTCGAAGAAATTTATCTGATAAAACGGCAGCCCATAGTTGCCCAAAGTCGCATTTAAAGAAGAATATCTGTCCGATAACCTGTAGCGGTGAAATAAAGAAAAAACAGTATCAAACGGAAGGCTTACTTCTTCAGAGAAATCAGGTGAAAGAGTCCATTGCTTCACAATTTTTTGTTTTGGAGCATCTTTTTTCTGAGCTGATAATCCAAACGAAACAAAAACAAGGAGCAGTATCGAAAAAATCCGTTTCATCAGCGCAAATATAGAAAATATATATGTGAAGGGCATGGATTAAAAATCCTTGCAGTGATGTAATTAGATTGTTGGCGCGGATTTGTAATCCGTGCCAGATTCTCAGCTCTAATCATTAGCGGCACCGATTGCAAATCGGTGCCAGCAAACCCATAAGGGGGTGGTTTTAATCTACATTATCATTCAGATATGCATTGTTCTCCCTTAATACCGGACCATCTTCATCATCTGACGTAAGGGTGAACTTTGACGGCTTACTCTCAGAAGCCTTATCCTGGGAAGCCAGTGACATATTTCGCCGTATATAAGCAGGTACGTCCTCAAACGTATCGATATTTTCTTTCATTGTCTTATTGGACAATCCTTCCTTCTTCAGGATATCCTGGATATGTTTGACTTTCCGCAGTGTTGCTTCAGTCTTTTCCTGTTCATCATTATCAGGATCATTGCTTCTATCCTTCATAATATTTATCTCTTCACTGCAACCAGGTCCAAAATCGATAGTGCCCTGCGATTCCTCTTCAAAATCAGCTATTATAGATTTACGTCCTTTCTCATGGACACTAAAACTTTCTTCATGTCGCTCCGGAATAGGTCGTGGAGGAACAATATTGTTGTTCGTCAATATCTCTACCGTTTTGGGCTTTTTGTGCTTGTACGGAGTGAAAATAGAGTTGGCTTCAAATCCGGTGGCAATAACCGTGACACTTATATTTTCACCGAGAGTTTCATCCTGAGATAATCCCCTGATTATCAATGCATCGTCAGAAGCAGCATCGTACATGTAATCTGTAATTTCGCCAAGCTCATCCATGGTAAGCTCATATTCTCCGTTTCCGGAAGAAATATTTATAAGAATGCTTTTTGCTCCGGTAATGTCGTTAGAATTAAGAAGCGGTGAAGCAAGAGCATTCTCAATAGCATGTATCGCCCTGTTCTCGCCGGCAGCCATTCCCATACCCATGATAGCAACTCCCGAGTCTTTCATTACAGTTTCGACATCAGCAAAATCGACATTTATATAGCCTGTCACTGTAATTATTTCAGCAATACCTTTTACTGCAGTCGTAAGAACGTCATCAGCTTTGGCAAATGCAGTTGAGACCCCCTGGTTTCCGTAGATCTCTCTGAGTTTTTCGTTGTTGATCACCAGCAGCGAATCGACATGATCCTTGAGATCAGTGATACCGTCGATAGCGTATCTGATACGCACCTTCCCTTCCGATTTAAAAGGAATAGTCACTACAGCAATTGTCAGAAGTCCGGCCTCCCTGCATGCTTTTGCAATTACAGGTATTGCACCTGTCCCGGTGCCTCCTCCCATACCCGTTGTGATGAAAACCATCCGGGTGTTGCCTGCAAGAGCATTCATCACCTCTTCGATGTTTTCGAGAGCAGCTTTTTTACCTTTTGCCGGCTGACTGCCTGCACCCATACCTTCAGTCAGTGATTCACCGATCTGAACCTTAATTGGAACAGGGCTCTTTGCAAGAGCCTGATGATCGGTGTTACATACTATAAAATTCACATCCCTGATACCTTTTTCAAACATGTGGTTGACAGCATTATTTCCACCGCCGCCAATACCAAGGACCTTAATTATCGACGATCTTTCCACAGGCAGATCAAAATTCATTATATCGTCTGGCATAGTGTTATTTTTTAAAATTGTTTATGAACAGCAAATTCTATCTCGTAAACCATATTTAACATTTATCAGTTAATTGTCTGATCTTCAACCTCAAACATTTTAGACATCATCATTTTTATCTTATCTGTCAGGGAAGTTTTTGGCTCTTCCTGATATTCAGGATCCATGTCGTTTACTTCTGCTTCTTCCTTTTCAACAACTTCGATCCGTGGCGGCCTGACAAATTCTTCCTGTCGTCCTGCACTGAATGATTTCTTATATGTTTCGATATAATCAAATCCGCGCATTATAAGACCTACACTTGTAGCATACATAGGCTGGTTGATTTCATTTTTGCTGGTTCCTGCAAGATGTTCATTTGGAAATCCTATTCTTACATCCATTGCGGTTTTGAATTTCATCAGCTGGGGTAGATGTTTCAGCATTGCTCCTCCGCCGGTAATTACAACGCCTGCTGCAAGCTTATCTGCGTATCCGGAGTTCTGTATTTCAAAACTGACAAAATCGATTATCTCTTCCATCCTCGACTGGATTATATATGCAAGACTTCTGAAAGAGATCTCCTTGGGCTCTCTGCCGCTTATTCCCGGAATAGAAACTACTTTATCTTCGGGTGCAATATCTCCAAGTGCTGAACCATACTGTATTTTAAGCTGCTCGGCATGCCGCTGAAGTATTGCACATCCCTCCTTAATATCTTTTGTTACAACATTTCCTCCTAGCGGAATCACTGCAGTATGCCTGATGATATTATCGTAATAGACGGCAACATCAGTTGTTCCGCCACCGATATCAACAAGGACAACCCCAGCTTCTTTTTCATCTTCAGTCAAAACGGCGTCTGATGATGCAAGGGGTTCGAGTATCATATCCTTGACAGAAAGATTTGCCTTTCGGATACATTTTTCAATGTTTTTAGCAGCAGCTACCTGCCCGATAACTATATGAAAATTAGCTTCAAGCCTTCTCCCGCACATCCCGATCGGGCTTTTCACTCCGGTTTCATTGTCAACAATAAAGTTCTGAGGGATTACATGGATTATTTCCTCTCCGATATCGATATGTATTTTATGCATATCCTCAATGAGCCTGAAAACCTCTTCTTTCTTTATTTCATCCTCGTATGCATCGCGCATAATATACCCTCTGTTCTTCATGCTTTTTATGTGCTGACCTGCAATTCCGACGAATACTTCAGAGAACAGGATGCCTGATCTTTTTTGCACATCATCCAC
>JAPLEC010000063.1 GCA_026391515.1 Bacteroidia bacterium
ATGTCATATCAGCCGGCACTTCTATATATTCAACAATCCACTCTTCAATCGGAGTAAAAAACTCAGCCACATTCTCATGAATTGACCGTCCCATGATTTTTATTATACCATCCGGGCTTAAAATAATTTCAGGCGAATTTTTTGTCGGTGAAATTCTCAGCTCCTTCATTATTGAATATTTGTCCGAAATTAATTAAATAAATTAAATATTTCAATCATTGAATCCCTGAAACATCAGATTCTTGCCAGCGGCGTAACATCCTGACCGGTAAATTCTTTCCTAAGATACTTATAATAAGCAGTAATTCCAATCATTGCTGCATTATCAGTAGTAAAACTAAATTCAGGAATAAAGAGATTCCATTTTCTTCTTTCAGATTCAGATATGACTGCATCTCTTAAGCCTGAATTTGCCGAGACTCCTCCCGCAATGCCGATTTCTTTAATCCCGGTCTCAACAGAGGCTTTTACCAGCTTTGCTGTCAGAATAGTGACGATAGTATACTGAAGCGAAGCGCAAAGATCAGCTTTGTTCTTTTCGATAAAATCAGGATCGTCCTTAATTCTGTCTCTCAGAAAATAAAGAAAGCTTGTTTTTAATCCGCTGAAGCTGAAATCAAGACCTTTGACCTTTGGTTTTGAAAAAACATAAGCTTTTTTATTGCCCTGAAATGCCAGCTGGTCTATGACCGGACCTGCGGGATAAGGGAGGCCCATCAATTTACCGCATTTGTCAAAGGCTTCACCGGCTGCATCATCGATAGTATTTCCCAGGATTTCCATTTCGAGGTGGCTTTTCAGGCAAATTATCCGGGTATGCCCGCCGGAAACAAGCAGGCATAAAAAAGGAAAATCCGGTGTTTTCCCTTTGTTCTCTTTTTGAATAAAATGGACAAGAACATGTGCCTGCAGGTGATTTACTTCAATGAGTGGAATCCCCAGGGATAGCGCAAATCCTTTTGCAAATGAAGTTCCTACAAGAAGGGACCCCAGCAGACCCGGCCCCCGTGTGAAAGCAACAGCATTGATCTCTTTCAGGCTGATCCCTGCCTTCTTAACAGCCTGATCGACGACAGGTACTATATTAGCCTGGTGTGCACGTGAGGCAAGCTCAGGCACAACTCCTCCATACGATTTATGGATATCCTGAGATGCGACAATGTTCGAAAGTATATAACCGTCTCTGATTACAGCTGCAGATGTATCATCGCACGAAGATTCTATTGCTAATATGGTTACTGCCATCAATACTTTGATTTTCCGTGTACTTTAGGTTATTTTGATCCTGATTTTTTAACCCCAGTTAATGATCAGTTGTAGCGTGGCATATGATTAATGCTGCCGTAAAAATAGGAATAATAGTTAAAATAAAAAAATATTTTGCCAATTATTTTTAAATCAACGTGCTATTTTTCAGTAAGTTGTGTGGATTTGCGAGGTATTTTTATTTCTTACAGTAAGAATATTCCAGAATATTTGTGTAATTAAAAATCTCTACTGGATTAGAATTTTATAAAACGATGTACCTTCGCTTATTAATGTTATGTCTATGTCAACAGATTGGAAAAATCAACTTTATTTTGGTGATAATCCTAGTGATAATATAAAAATATAAGGTGCGGACTATTTATCCGCACCTTATATGTGACTAATCGGGAAATATAAGCGGAAAAATTTTTGTCTTATTTAAGCATAT
Source organism: Bacteroidia bacterium (assembly GCA_026391515.1). GTDB lineage: Bacteria > Bacteroidota > Bacteroidia > Bacteroidales > VadinHA17 > LD21. Next base: position 1,697 of record JAPLEC010000063.1, read on the forward strand.
TTTCCTTAGGAAGACTAAAGTTAACCGGAACCATATAATAAACACTGACCGCTCTGCCACCCTGCATTCCAGGTTGGAATTTCAGCAATCCGACAACTCTTAAAGCTTCTGCATCGAGTATTGGATTAATCCCTTTTATAACAACTGGATCTTCAATATTCCCTTCAGGATTGATAATAAACCGGATAATTACCCGTCCTTCGATCTTTTCATCCTTTGCCTGTTCGGGATATTTAGTGTTATTCTTAATGAAATTTAAAAGTTCAACATCTCCTCCCGGATATTCGGGCATTTGCTCAACAACAAGATAAGCCTTACCATCTGATACTTTATCAGGTAAAGTAAACTTTAGTGTTACATAATATTTATAAGCTTCATCAACATCGGGATTTTTGGGCGGATCCCATTTAGGTGATGATTCAATTACTTTTTTAACTGCATCTGCAAGAATGGGATCAGGAGAACCAACTGTTTTAATGTTGCTTATGGATCCATCCAATTCGATGGACAGGGCAACATTGACCCTCCCCTGTGACCCTTTTGCTGCAGCTTCTGACGGATATTTCACCTGACTGATTACCCACTCATCAAATGCTATAACATCTCTCCCTTGGAATTTAGGAAAATCTTCGGATTTGCATTTTTACAATCATCTCGGAACTAAAGTCTGGCTTAAGAGTCAACTGTTTATATCCTGGATAAATGAATAATATAGAAGCATCATCCTGAACATTTATAATTGAAAATCGTCCGTCCTTACCTGTGGTACCCCCCCTTACGTTACCCTCTTTTCCTGTGGTCGTTATATTGACTCCACCTAATGGCTTGCCTTCCTCATTGAGAACAATCCCTTTTACTTCTTTCTGAATTATTGCGGGGGTCTGATTAATTGTTATTGGATCAGTGCTCGGAGTAGCATAATGATATTCAGGCGTTACAAATGCAAATGCTACTATTGCTACTGCCGGAAGAATTAGAATATTCTTCAGAGTAGCATACTTACGGGTTGGTTTTTTGTTAATCATAATTATACGGTTTTTAATTACACTATTGAAATTATGAGCCAGTGAAATATTTTTCAATCCTGTTTTAAAACTAAGAAGTCTGAATTGGTATTCTTTAACACCGTTATTATGAATTAAAGAAACGTGATCAGCCAGATATTCATGGTTTAATATTATCGACCTTTTAATGAGCCAGATAAAAGGATTAAACCATTGAAATGCTATAAAAAGTTCACTTAATAGCAAATCAAAAGTATGTCCCTGCTTGATATGTGTAAACTCATGATCAAGTATATCAGTATAATTCCCACACTTATAATCTTCAGCCGGGATAACAACATAAGGGAAAAAAGAAAAAGGAGGGACCTTAACATCGGAAATAATAACTTTAGGGAATTTATTGTTTTTAACAACTCCTTTTTTAATAACCCTAAATGTGGTTATCAGGCTAATCACTCCTCTTAGAAGCAATAATCCGGCAATTAAAAAATATATCCACACAAATAATCTGTTATAATCGAAAGAATTAATTGTGTTTGACATTGTTGTTTTAGATGCAACCTCTGAAAAAATAATATTATCTATTACACTTGCCGTCTCTATAGGAACCACACTATCTGAAAGGACCGGAACCTTTATAGCTGGAAGAATAGTTGGCAGAAGTAAAGTCAGGATCAGAAAAATCCTGTTTCTCAGATAAAATGTATCCTTACTGAATAGTAAAAGATAACAGAGATAAAATAGGGTCGTTCCCGCTGATACCTTGAGCAGGTACAAAAGTAAATTATCCATTTCCTTTCCCTTTCTCAATGATTTCGATTAATTTTTTCAAGTCATTTGCACTTAACTTTTTCTCATCAACAAAAAATGAAACAACATTTTTATATGATGATCCAAAGTAATCGCTTACGACATCTTTCATAAATATTTTCCTGTACTCCTCTTTCTTTACAAGAGGATAATACTCATGGTTTTTACCATAAGCTTTATGGCCAACATACTCTTTTTCTTCAAGTATCCGGATAACCGATGAAAAAGTAGTATAAGGCGGTTTCGGTTCTGGATGAAGGTCAATTAGCTCCTTAATGAACCCTTTCCGGGCCTTCCAGAGGATTTTCATTGCTTCTTCTTCTTTTCTGGTAAGTCTTTTCATTATTATAATTGTTTTTACAAATATATAACGTATTTTTCAGTTATACAACTAAAAAAGCAATTATTTTACTTAAAAATACGTTTAAATAATTTTTTCTAAGAAATTATTGGAAGTTTTTCCCTTTATTCGACCTTAAATGTGATATTGTATTTTAAAACAAATATTATACGACCTTTCTATTTGCTTTGCAGTAATATATTAATAAAAAAGCGGCATCTACTAATTGAAATACTCCTCGTGCTCAAGGAATTTTGTCTCGCTGCTAACTACTTTTAGTAGTAGTATTATAAGCAAATGCTGTAGAAATCAAATTTCGAAAATATAATCCAGTTAAGCAAGGTATTTATTATTCTTGGAGTGCTGGGTGCAAGGATCTATCCGGAACAAATCTATTATCTTTTTTGTCTGTGTTAGCAATTCGTGCTTTTTAAAAATTACGATATGATTTTAAAATGCTCTTATTGCTCGAACAAATACAATTGGAAGGTTTGTTGTTATTAATCCCCCACTTTCTAAATCCAAAAGCCAATTTGTACCTCTTAGATCATCATTCATTCTGGAAGATGACCAGTATACTTTATCAAGGTAATCCACAACTTTCTTATTATACTTAGCCAGACTTTTATTTACTAAGTCTTTGGCTCTGTATAGCATTTCTAATTCTTCAATTGTTGGTAAATACCAGTTTGAATATTGGCCAGTCCCATAATTTGAATTGAGGTAATTATTGCAAAGTTCAGCTGCCTTTTCAGGATTACTGATTGAAAGAATTTGATTTATTAACTGTAAGGAATCCTTTCGTCCCTTTAATGAAGTTGGATCTTGCTTTCCATAAAAACTTGATGCAACTGGGTCATAAATGTCTGACAAACTACATATTAAGCCATGTTTATTTGTATTATCGACATAAAATATTATTCCTCCTCCAAATTGCTCACCAACATAATGTTTAATTGTATCATTTGTTAGGGATTCTATAGGGAAAGCTATTGACTCTTTTATTATACATGAAAACAAAATTGTCATGATGATTACAAATTTTTTAAACAGTCTCATGATTTTGTTTTTTTTAATTGAAGAATCTCATAATCAATGAGTAATTACTTAGATATACTACAAATATTACACCAAACCTAATCTTTTAAAGGAATATATTCATGTCAGGCACTATGCATGATTGTTGACTCGTTTATATGTCTCATAAAGGTAAACATATTTGACCAATTCCGGAGTTATTACACATTAAAAGAGGTTGTTAATTAAATCAAGAAGCGGCATCTCCTAATTGAAAAACTCCTTGTGTTAAAAGGAAATTATGTCTCGCTGCAATACAACTACTTTTTGAAAGTAGATTGAAGGAGATGCCGCAGTATCAAATATCGGGGAAATATTTTAATTAACAAATAGTTACGTTAAACAAACTTGACTTTTGTTATAAGGTTGTCTAACTTTGATGTCAGAAAGTTTAATGTCAAACAAAAACCTTAAAAATTATGGCAACTATTACAAACATTAATGGAACATCTGACACAGATTGCAGATGTGGGAGTTGGTTAAACCATTGGTTTAATTACAATGGTGGACAAAGCCTACCAACTTATTGTTCTGCACCGAAATGCATAAAAAAAGATTTGGTTGGTGCACATGTACAGAAGGCAAACTCGATTGATAAGGAATGGTATATTGTACCATTGTGTCAAGAACATAATAAATACACTTCTGACTTAGTAATACCAGAATTTGTAAATTTTGCACCCGCAAGTAAAAAGAAAACTTGTGAGAGATAATAAGTATAATAGCTAATATCTTTAAGCTATTAATTAAATCAAGATAGTCGGTATTCTTTTGGCAGTTCTATATAATAAAGAAGCGGCATCTCCTGTTGGAATAAATTGTCTCGCTGCAGCAGTATTATTTAGTATCCTATTGTTTCTTCTTAAGTTCAGCTATTTTTTCTTTAAAATATTCTCTTCTTAATTTTTCCAGTCGTGACATCTCTTTACGGATTTCTTTAGATTGCTTAAGGGCTTCCTTTTTATTGGAATAGTCGAGGTTGATACCTTTAGTATAAAGTTCCAGCATTTGATTGAAAGCCTCATCCGGATTAAATGGTTCTTCGTTATTTTGATTCACTTTTATGTTTTTCATATTCTATATTATTTTAAGTAAAAAGCGGCATCTCTTAATTGAAAAACTCCTTGTGTTAAAAGGAAATTATGGCTGCACTACGTTTGAAGTAGTATTGAAGGAGATGCCGCAGTGCTATATTTTAAAAGCTAATAAGATTATTTCTTTTTCTTGTATTTGGTTAGTAAAGTTCTTATGTTATCATCTGCGACATCATATGCCGTTCCACTCAGGGACTTTAGATTTTGATTTGCCCCATTATCCAATAGTAACTCTACATTTTCATCACACTTGTTGGCCGAAGACCAGATCAAAGCAGTATAGCCATTGTGATCCTGCAAATCCAATTTTGCTCCTTTATCTAATAGTAGTTTTAAAATTTCTGGATTCCATCTTTGTGAAGCCAACATCAAAGCAGTACAGCTATCATGATTCTTCAATTCCAAGTTTGCTCCTTTATCTAATAACAACCTCACAACTTCTGGTTGCTGGTCTATTGAAGCACTCATCAAAGCAGTCCAGCCAATATCATCCTGCAAATCAACTTCTGCCCCTTTATCAAGTAAAAGCTCTACGATTTCTGTATACCCTTTAAATGAAGCAAACATCAGAGCTGTTTCTTCTCCGTTATTCTGCATATCTACCTTTGCGCCTTTATTGAGCAATGTCTGGCAAACCTGTGTGTAACCATTAAGTGAGGCATACATCAATAAACTCATGCCATCCGTGTCCTTGTGATTAACAGAATCGATATTTTGTACTAATTTTAATGCTTTTGCAAGATCATTTGCTTTTAATGAATCCATTAGTTTTTTAGCACGCTTGATTTGTGCTTGTCCGATTACACTCACATTTTTCTCCTTAACTCTTAAAAATAATCCTACAGAAACCATTAGCAATGCAATTACTATTAAGACTATCCATTTTAGTGATCGCCATTTAGCAGATGTGTTTTCATACTCAGGGCTTATTTCAACAGCCTTAGTTTTGTCAGCAACTGTTTCCCTAAGTTTTTCCCGGTCGTCCTCCTTAGAGTATTCGGTGTCAGAATAGTCATCTTGATGTTCAGGCCTAATTCCCGCGGCTTCAGAAAAGTCATTATCTTCATCACTAACAACCTGGAGGTTGTCCTTTATTGCTCCCCGGTCAGAATATGCTTCTGCATTCTCAGGATCAAGCTCAAGCGCTTTATTAAAGTCAGCAATTGCACCATTGTGATCCTGGAGTTCATTTTTTGCTACCCCCCTGTTGAAATACGCCTCTGCATTTTCAGGGTAAAGCTCAATCGCTTTATTATAGTCAGCAATTGCTCCGCTAAAGTCCTGGAGTTTGTATTTTGCATTTCCCCTGTACAAAGCATAAAGATGGAAACCAGGAAGCAGGGCATCAAATTCAGGGCTGGTTAATTCAATAGCCTTAGTATAGTCGGTAATTGCTCCATCAAAGTCCCGAAGTTTGTCCTTTACATTTCCTCTTGCCTCATATAAAAATGAACTCTCAGGGTTAAGCTCAATAGCTTTATTATAATCAGCAATTGCCCCTTCAAAGTTTTTGAGTTCGCTCTTTGCACGTCCTCTGCCATAATAGAATTTAAAGTACTTAGGATAAAGCTCAATAGCCTTTGTTAAGTCGGCAATTGCTCCATCGAAATCAGCACAATGGAACTTTTCTAATATTCTTTTATAATAAGCTTCGGCTGACTTCATTGGAATAATGATTTTTATAGCGAAAGTCACAGAATTATCAAAGTTACAGATTGTTTAAGCCAAAGTCAATTTTATTTTAGCAAGTCGATTTAACTAAAATAATTATTGATTAAATCCAGATAGTCGGAATTCTTTTGGCTATCATAAGGTTCTTATAAATCTATTAGTATCCACCTTTTTTAACAGGCTGAATATAAATGATATACTTATAAAAGACAGAAACAATGATACTCTGATTTATGCACAGAATGCGAAAATTGGAATTAAAAAGCTGGATTTCAAGAATAAATCTGTGACACTTGGCCATGTTACATTAGATAATCCTGTTGTTGCATTCATTACAGATTCTGCCGGGGAAATGAATCTAATGTGGTACCTAAATTTAATGAAAAGCCCAAATGACACTCTTAAAAAAATAAAAAGCACAATAAAAATTAATCAGATAAACATCAATAATGCCAGGTTCTCCCTTATCAATAAAACAAAAAAAGGGAGCAAAATACCAACAGATTTCAATGATCTTCATCTTTCAGGAATCAATGGCATCATGGAAGAATTTCTTATTCACGACGATACAACCTCATTTAATATTTACAACCTCGGATTCAGGGAATCAAAAGGTTTTACTGTCAGGAGAATGAATAGTGAAGTGGTTCTGACAAAAAATAATATCCTGTTCAATTCAGCTTCTATAAATTGCGACAGCAGTATTTTAAATATCAATCATGTAAGACTGGTTGGCGATTCATCTTCATCGTTCAGGAATTTTACTAAAAAAGTCAGGCTCGATATTGAACTCAATAAATCTCTTGTAAATCTCTCCGATCTCAAATATTTTGTACCGTTTGTTAAAGACATGAATGAATCGGTATGGCTTTCAGGAAAAGTTTCCGGCACAGTTTCGGAACTCAGAGGCCGGAATATTAAC
>JAPLEC010000419.1 GCA_026391515.1 Bacteroidia bacterium
TCTTGTAATAATCTTTCATGTACTTATCATACCCCTCAATGTAAGAGCTTTGAATGGATCGTCCTGTCGGTGTATAATATCTTGCAACAGTTAGTCTTATCATAGAACCATCTGTAAGATAGAAACCATTCTGTACCAGGCCTTTCCCGAAAGTTCTTCTCCCGATAATGACTCCTCTGTCCCAATCCTGCATCGCTCCGGCAAAGATTTCGCTGGCTGAAGCAGAGCCCTCATCTGTAAGGATAACCACCCTGGCTGATGACAGGTCTCCTGAACCAGTTGATTTGTAATCCTGCCTCGGGGTTTTTCTCCCGATAAGATAGACCAGCAATCTCTGATTTGTAAAGAAGTGATTGGCAAGCTCAGTGGCTGCAATCATATAACCTCCGCCATTGGATCTCAGATCAATGATGATGTTCTTCAACCCGTTCTGTCTGAGCTTTACCAGTGCATCTTCAAATTCTTTCTCGGTAGTGGCAGCAAACTTGTTAAACTTAACATATCCCGTTGTTTTATCAAGCATGTAAGCTGCATCGAGACTATAAATCGGTATTTTATCCCGGGTAATTGAAAAATCAAGGATTTCTTTTTCTCCCTTCCGGAATACATTTATATTCACAACTGTACCTTTTTTACCCATGAGCCTTTTACGAACTCCGGTCGTAGAGATTCCAATGCCTGTAACTTTTTCATTATCAATAGTTATAATCCTGTCTCCGGCATGCAGACCAACCTTTTCTGACGGACCACCGGCGATTGGCTCAATGACAATGATAGTATCGTGAAGAAGGTTAAACTGTATCCCAATACCTTCAAAATTACCTTGCAACGGTTCATTCATATCTTTAACATCTTTCGCTGAAACATACGTAGAATGAGGATCAAGCTCTCTTAACATCTCTATTATTACATTTTCAGCCAGCTTCCCAAGATTCACCGTGTCGACATAGAAAGCATCAACGAGACCGATTGCTCTTCCAATCTTAAAAGTCTCCTCATTAAGAATCTGTGCGTTTAACTGCATTGCTGACATCAGTATCAGAACCACAGCTATTTTAAGCTTTAATACTCTTTTCATAATACTTTTCTTTTCTTTTACTTAACCCACCCCTCACCTCCCGCTTCTCCGCCGGTTGGCGGATTTGCGGGACAAGCTCTTCAAGGAGGGGATTCAATTTTATAATTTATTTTGTCATTGCGATACCGCAAAGCGGTAGAAGCAATCCGTTTATCTTTTCTACAAATACCCTGGTTGAAACTCCCCTATTCCCACTCTATCGTTGCAGGCGGCTTGGAGCTTATGTCATAAACCACCCTGTTTATTCCTTTTACTTTATTTATGATCTCATTTGATATCGCTCCCAGGAAATCATGCGGAAGATGTGACCAGTCAGCAGTCATTCCATCTGTGGAGTTGACAGCTCTCAGCACAACGGTATATTCATAAGTTCTTTCATCGCCCATTACACCTACCGACTGAACAGGCAAAAGAATTACACCTGCCTGCCAGACAGAATCATAAAGGCCATATTTACGAAGTCCTTCAATAAATATTTCGTCTGTTTCTTTCAGTATTTCAAGCTTTTCCTTCGATATTTTACCAAGAAGTCTTATTGCGAGACCGGGACCGGGAAAAGGATGTCGTTTCAAAATAAAATCAGGTAACCCGAGGTTATATCCTACTTTCCGAACTTCATCCTTAAATAAAAGCCGTAAGGGTTCGACAACTTTAAGATGCATTTTTTCAGGTAACCCTCCTACATTATGATGCGATTTTATAGTTGCTGAAGGTCCGTTGACCGACACTGATTCGATCACATCGGGGTATATTGTTCCCTGTGCAAGCCATTTTACATTTTTTACTTTATGTGCTTCTTCTTCAAAAACCTCTATAAAAACTTTACCTATAATCTTCCTTTTTTTCTCCGGATCACTTACTCCTTCGAGCTCATCCAGGAACCTGTCTGCCGCATTGATGCCAACAACATTAAGACCAAAGCCAAGATATGATTCCAGAACTTTCTCATATTCATTTTTCCGGAGCAGTCCGTTATCGACAAATATGCAGGTAAGGTTTTTGCCGATTGCCTTGTTGAGAAGCGAAGCTGCAACAGACGAATCGACACCACCTGACAGCCCGAGGATGACTTTATCATTGCCCAGCTGTTTTTTAAGGTTCAAAATTGTTGTTTCTGCAAACGAATCAGGTGTCCAGTTCTGTGAACATCCGCAAATGCCGACAACAAAGTTGTCCAGCATCTGCTTCCCTTCAATTGTATGATAAACTTCAGGATGAAATTGAATGCCCCACGTATTCTCTCCTTTTATATGAAAAGCTCCTGCCTTTACATCAGCGGTTGACCCTATAACCTGGTAATAATCAGGCATTCTTACAATTGTATCTCCATGTGACATCCAAACCTGTGTCCCGGGTTGAACCTGTCTGAAAAGCTTATCATTTGTATCCAAATAGATCAGATTTGCACGTCCGTATTCGCGTATATTTGAAGGCAGCACTTCACCTCCGAAACCATGGACCAGATATTGTGCACCATAGCAAACACCCAGCAGGGGAATTAATCCCTTAATTGCAGCCAGATCGGGTAAAGGAGCATTAGTGTCGCGAACGGAGGATGGGCTTCCCGAAAGAATTACACCTTTTACAGATTTGTCAGGTATCGGGAAATGATTAAAAGGATGTATCTCACAATAGACATTTATTTCACGTATTCTCCTGGCTATCAACTGAGTATATTGAGATCCGAAATCGAGTATCAAAATTTTTTCCTGCACAATGCTATTGTTATATTGTAAGAAGTGTCCAAAGATAGAAATTCTTTTCTTATGGATCATTTATCAGCCCTACCTCATAAGTATGTCCGTCGATAGCCGGAAAAGTATTTGGAAATATCTCTCTTGCTTCTTTCACAAGTGGATTGATATCCTTATAACGTGCAGAAAAGTGTCCGATTATCAGTGTACATGCACCGGCTTCTGAAGCAACCTTAGCTGCATCGGAAGTTGTCGAATGACCTGTTGTTGCTGCCAGGTTCTCCATGCTTGCTTCGAAAGTCGCTTCATGATAAAGAAGGTCAACACCCTTTACGAATGAAGAGAGACGTCTGAAGTATTTTGTATCGCTGCAGTATGCGTAAGAAAGAGATGCAGGACCGGGAACAGTAATCTCTTCATTTTTTACAACAATGCCTTCTTTTGTTATGAAGTTCTCGCCTTTTTTGATTGCTGGAATTCTGACAGAAGGAATTTTATACTCTTCAATTGATTCTTTCTTGATATTCCGGTCATAAGGTTTTTCCCTGAAGAGGAATCCGAATGAAGGTACTCTGTGATCAAGCGGGAATGAGGTGACTGTCAGGTATTTATCATCGAGGATTTTAACAGGATCTTTTCCTGAAAGTGGAATGAAATTGATTTCAAAATTCAGGTGTATATCGAAATCATTAAGGTGAGTCAGCAGAATATTATTGTAGTTTTCAGGAGCATAAAGATTGATCGGAGTGGTTTTTCCCATCAGGGAGTAAGTGGATAATAATCCATAAAGTCCAAAGACATGGTCACCGTGAAGATGGCTGATAAAGATATGGTTGATTTTTCCGAATCTGATTCTGCTTTTACGGAGCTGCATTTGTGTTCCTTCTCCGCAGTCTATTAAAAACAACCGCTCATGCACATTAAGCACATGAGCGGATGGAAATCTTTCTGATGTTGGCAATGCAGAACTACTGCCAAGTATAGTTAACTTCATCGGCATTCTGCCCAGCTGACCTCTCAGGATATCATTTTTTCGGCATCAGCGACTGTCCCTGTAATTGTAAGAACAGTGTCGAGCTGAGAAATAGTGATAAGTCGTTCAACGGCTTCATTTAATCCGCAGAGAACAAATGTACCACCGGCATTTTTGCATAATCTGTTAGCTACCAGGATAGCGCTCAGACCCGATGAGTCGCAGTACTGACATTTTTCAAGGTCAAGGATAATATTTTTTTCACCCTTGCCTGAAACCAGTACGAGTTCAGATTTCAGTGCAGGAGCTATATGTGTGTCAAGCTTCTCCGACTGAATCTGGATTACTGTACTGTTATTCCGGCTTTCAATATTGAAATCCATAATTGGCAAAATTTGATAGCACTAATTTACAAAATATTTCTATTTCTTGGAAGCTTTATTCTGTTTTTCTTCCATTTCTTCTTTTAAAGCTGCAAGCTGGGTTATATCACCAAGGGTTGTTTTTTCAACATTCGCCTTGGCTTTTCTCGTTGATTTCTTTGGTGTTTCAGCTTCTGGTTTCTTCGCCGGTGCTTCGACAGCTTTCTTTTCATCTTCAAAAATCCTGCTGTGTGAAACAATGATTTTTTTAGCTGATTTATTGAATTCGATAACTTTGAACATCAGTTTTTCATCGACTTTTGCAATGGTCCCGTCTTCCTTTACTATGTGTTTAGGAGTTGCAAAACCTTCAACACCATAAGGAAGAGCGATAACTGCACCTTTATCAAATACTTCCATAACAGTTCCTTCATGTACTGAATCGACTGTAAAAAGTCCCTCGAATACATCCCATGGATTTTCTTCAAGCTGCTTATGACCAAGGCTGAGACGCCTGTTTTCCTTGTCAATTTCAAGGACTACAACTTCTATCTCTGCATCGATTGCCGTAAATTCAGCAGGATGTTTGATTTTTTTCGTCCACGAAAGATCTGAAATATGTATAAGACCGTCGACACCCTCTTCAATTTCAACGAAAACACCGAAATTGGTAAAGTTCCTGACTTTTGCCATATGTTTTGATCCAACAGTATATTTCTCATTAATATTCTGCCATGGATCGGGCTTGAGCTGCTTAATGCCAAGCGACATTTTTCGTTCAGCCCTGTCAAGTGTAAGTATCACAGCTTCAACCTCATCGCCAACTTTCATAAATTCCTGTGCGCTTCTCAGGTGCTGTGACCACGACATTTCCGAGACATGTATAAGTCCTTCCACTCCGGGCGCTATCTCAACAAATGCACCATAATCTGCCATAACAACAACTTTGCCTTTTACTTTATTGCCAATCTTCATGTCAGGATCAACAGAATCCCATGGATGCGGTGTAAGCTGCTTCAGACCGAGAGCTATTCTCTTCTTGTCGTCATCGAAATCGAGAATAACAACATTAAGCTTCTGGTCAAGCTGTACAATCTCTTCGGGATGGTTGACCCTTCCCCATGAGAGGTCTGTAATATGGATAAGTCGGTTGATCTTTACAACCTTGAATTCCATTGTTTTACCAACAAATACGTCATAGTCGCGAATTGGTTTAACATCAATCTGTGAACCAGGAAGGAAGGCTTCAATACCGAAAACATCGACTATCATACCGCCTTTTGTACGGCATTTGATATAACCGGTGATTATCTCATCTTTTTCAAGAGATGCATTAACCCTGTCCCATGAATTTATTGCACGGGCTTTTTTATGTGAAAGGAGAAGCTGTCCTTTCTTATCCTCCTGGCTTTCAACATATACCTCAACGGTATCACCTACTTTAAGGTTAGGATTATACCGGAATTCATTAAGGCTGACAACACCTTCCGATTTGTAACCGATATTGATTACGACTTCACGTGAAGTCATCTGAATAACAGTTCCATGTACAACTTCGTCAACTGCAACAGTCGACAGTGTCTCGTCGTACATTGCTTCGTATTCTTTATGTTTTGGTGAATCTTTCAGCTCTTCGCGTTCAAAGCTTTCCCAGTCAAATTCTTCAACTGATGGAGCGATGTCAGGTTCAGATTTTTCTTCCGGCTCAGATTCGGCCTTGACTTTCTTAGGTTTTTTTACTTTCTTCTCTGCAGCTTCCTCAGCAGCTTCAACTTCAGCTTCAACTTTAACTTTAACTTCAGCTTCTGCTGCTACAGCAGGTTGTGCGGTTTCAACAGCTTCTTCTTTAAGTTCTTCTTTAAGTTCTTCTTTAGGTTCTTCCTTAGATTTTTTCGGAGCTGTTGTCTTTACTGGTTTTTCCTCTTTTTCAGGAATTGTTTCTTCTTCAAGCGCTTGCTCAATAAGTTTCTCTTTAGATTCTTTAACCTTTGCTTTTTTAACAGGTTTTACAGCGTCTTCTTTTTTTTCAACAACTTCTTTCTTTGTTGTTTTCTTTTTGCTTTCAGTCATAATTTAAATTTAAACAAACTAATAATTAATAAGTTAGACATTATATTGAAAAAATGGTGTGCAAAGATAAAATTATTATTTTGAAAATAATATAATAAACGGTAGATTTTCACTGGTTTACCGTACTCTTCTTTGTTTATTTCTTCATAACCCTCCCTCCGACTCCCTCCCTTAAGGCTAAGGGAGGGAGTGAAACACCTGTTTATCTGTTAATTACACCCTTTCCCTTAAACTTAAGGGAAGGGGTTGGGGGAAGGGTTTGTATTTCAAAAGGGAGTTAAGGGGCGGTAATTCACCCTTTCTATTATCTTTGCATATTACTCAAAATAAAAATAGATTTCTTCTATGAAAATTGCCGTAGTTGGAACAGGATATGTAGGATTGGTCACCGGGACATGTTTTGCTGAAAGCGGTGTTACTGTTACCTGTATTGATAATGATAAAAATAAGATCAAACAGCTGAATGACGGTTCTGTTCCTATTTATGAGCCCGGACTTGAAAGCATGATAAGAATAAATGTTGAAAAGAAAAGATTGTTCTTTACTCCAGATTTAAAAGATGGAATCAAAGAAGCAGAGGTGATTTTTATAGCAGTCGGAACACCTCCCGGGGAAGATGATAGCGCAGATCTTAAACATGTTATTGAAGTCGCTAAAGAAATAGGCTCGGTAATTACTAATCATACAGTTGTTGTGACTAAAAGCACTGTCCCTGTCGGAACATCTGAAAAAATAAGGAAAGCCATTCAGAATCAGCTTGATAAGCGCAAGTCGAAAGCTATTTTCGATATGGCATCCAATCCTGAATTTCTGAAGGAGGGTGCAGCTGTTGATGACTTCCTGAAACCTGAAAGAATTGTTATTGGAATCGATAATGAAAAAACAGCCGAAATAATGAAACGGCTTTATATGCCTTTCGTGCTGAATAACCATCCTATCCTATTCATGGATATTGCATCGGCTGAGATAACAAAGTATGCAGCTAATGCCATGCTGGCAACACGAATCAGCTTTATCAACGAAATTGCCAACCTTTGTGATATTCTCGGTGCTGACATCAATCATGTGAGGAAGGGGATCGGCAGCGACTCAAGGATCGGAAGCAAGTTTTTATATCCGGGGACAGGTTATGGCGGTTCCTGTTTTCCGAAAGATGTTAAAGCAATTATTAAAACAGCCCACGATCATGGCTATGAATTAAATGTTGTCAGGGCTGTCGAAAAGGCAAATGATTTCCAGAGGAATGTCATTTTCAATAAGATGCTGAAGCTCTTCAATAATAACCTGAAGAATAAAATTATCGGAATATGGGGATTATCATTTAAGCCTAAAACAGACGATATCAGGGAATCTTCATCTATTTACCTGATTGAAAAGCTGTTAAAGGAAGGTGCAAAGATTAAGGTGTATGATCCTGCAGCGATGGCTGAAGCAAAAAAACTGCTTGGCAAAAGGGTTACATTTGCCAATGATCCGTACAAAGCTTTGCAGGGAGCCGATGCAATGGTGCTGATGACTGAATGGTCGGAGTTTCATCTTCCTGATTTCAGAAAAATGGCTTCGATAATGAAAGGCAAAGTCATTTTCGACGGAAGAAATATTTATGATCCGGCAGAGATTAAGAAGCTGGGGTTCAGGTATTTCGGAATAGGGAGGAGATGAGAAGGCGAGAGGGCGAGAGGGCGAGAGGGACACAAGTTAATTCCCCCTTTGAAGAGCCTGTCCCGCGTATCCGCCAATCGGCGGAGAAGCGGGAGGGTTAGGGGGATGTAAACTCAATAAAACCAATTATAGATTTTAAGTTTAAAACTGTATAAATTATGAAAGGCATAATTCTCGCAGGAGGCTCAGGCACAAGGCTTTACCCCATAACCTGCACAATTTCAAAACAGATGCTGCCGGTTTACGACAAGCCAATGATTTATTACCCTCTGTCGGTGCTGATGCTGGCAGGAATCCGTGAAATACTGGTGATCTCCACACCCCGCGATCTGCCGGGATTCCGTAATCTTTTAGGCAGCGGAAAATCTCTCGGATTAAAGTTCAGTTATATTGAGCAGCCTTCTCCTGACGGTCTTGCCCAGGCATTCATCCTCGGTGAAAAATTTATAGGGAAAGATCCTGTCTGCATGATCCTTGGAGACAATATTTTCTATGGTCATGGTTTTGGAGATGTTCTTCTGAATACGGCAAAACTGAAAAAAGGAGCATGTGTTTTTGGATATTATGTCACTGATCCTGAACGGTATGGAGTTGTTGAGTTTGATAAGAACCGGAAAGCAATCAGCATCGAGGAGAAACCTTCCAAACCAAGATCGAACTATGCTGTCACCGGCCTATATTTCTATGATAACAGTGTAGTTAAAAAAGCAAAATCTCTTAAACCTTCAGCCCGCGGTGAGCTTGAAATCACTGATCTGAACCGGATTTATCTGAAAGAGGGTAACCTTGAAGTAAAGCTGATGGGAAGAGGATTGGCATGGCTGGATACCGGAACTTATGAGAGTCTTCTACAGGCTGCCAACTTCATTGCAACCCTCGAGCAAAGACAGGGTTTGAAAGCTTCATGTATCGAAGAGATTGCCTACAAAAGAGGCTTCATAAATAAAAAGCAGCTTAAAGCGCTTGCCATACCATTCAAAAACAGTCAGTATGGCAAATATCTTTTAAGAATCGCTTCTGAGGAGATCAGTGTTTTCGAAGGTAAAAAGTAATCACCGGACTTGTATGGAAATAATTGAAACAGGATTTAAAGGGCTTCTGGTAATAAAACCGGCTGTTTTTACCGATAAACGGGGTTACTTCTTTGAAAGCTTCAATATGGATACATTCCGCGATGCAGGAATCTCTTTTACACCTGTCCAGGATAATGAATCAAAATCATCAAAAGGTGTCATCCGCGGACTTCACTACCAGTTAAAACCACGTGATCAGTCAAAGCTTATCAGAGTGGTTGCAGGCAAGATTTATGATGTCGCTCTCGACATCCGGAGAGATTCACCGACATTCGGAAAATGGTTTGGCATTGAACTCAACTCCGAAAGCAAAAACCAGCTCTTCATTCCAAAAGGATTTGCTCATGGATTTTCGGTTCTGAGTGATATTGCAATAATACAATATAAGGTCGATAATACATATAACCGATTGTCGGAGAGAGGTATAGCACTGAATGATCCTGATCTTGCGATTGACTGGAAAATAGGAAAAATAACACCTGTGATCAGCGAAAAGGACATGAAGAATCCTCCACTCTCTCAGGCCGAAAATAACTTCTGAAACACCCTGAACTACAATGGCAACGATCCTGATTACCGGTACAAACGGCCAGCTTGGCAGCGAACTAAAAGAAGCTTCGAAAAGCTATTATGGTTACGATTTTGTCTTCACCGACATCGATAAGCTTGATATCTCTGACAAAAAACAAACTGAAGGTTTTATCAAAAAAACGCAACCCGACTGGATCATAAATTGTGCCGCATATAACCTTGTGGATAAAGCTGAAACCGAAAGCGAAAAAGCATTGCTGGTTAATGGGAAAGCAGTCAGGAATTTAGCAGAGGCAATCAAAGGATCGCAATGCAGGTTTATACATATCTCTACCGATTATGTTTTCGATGGAAAATCAAATGTTCCTTATAATGAGGATTCTCCGACCAGTCCGCTGGGTGCCTATGGACTTTCTAAACTCGAGGGCGAAAAGGCAGCGTTACTTCATCATGGATCAATGATAATCAGAACGTCGTGGCTCTATTCCTCGTACGGTTCCAACTTTGTAAAGACAATATTCGCAAGGGCAAAGGAGAAAGATTCATTGAGAGTCGTTTTTGATCAGACCGGAACACCTACTTATGCTGCTGACCTTGCCGGGGCAATCATGCTTATAATTTCAGGAGTTATCAGAAACCAGGTTGCGTTTAACGCTGGTCTTTATCATTATTCAAACGAAGGTGTCTGCAGCTGGTACGATTTTGCAGTTGCAATTGTTGAAGAAGCCGGGCTCGTTTGCAAAGTTCTTCCGATATTGTCTAAGGATTATCCGACTGCTGCTCAAAGACCATCTTACTCAGTACTTGATAAAACCAAAATAAAAGAGAATTATAATCTGGGAATACCTCATTGGAGGAGCAGTTTAAAGAAGTGTATTAAGTTGTTACAGTAAGTCGGAAGACAGAAGACAGAAGACAGAAGACGGAAGTCGGAAGATAAAACACGGAGTATTTCAGACTTCAGACTTCGGACTTCCAACTAATTAGTTAATTTAATATCCATCAATATGTTGTCAATAGAAGACATTAAAAAGAAAGCCCAAACCTGGCTTGGGAATGAGTTCAATGAAGAGACCCGCTATGAGGTGCGTGAGATGCTCGAAAAAGATGAAAAGAAACTTATCGATGCGTTTTACCAGGACCTCGAATTCGGAACCGGTGGATTAAGAGGCATTATGGGTGCAGGCACAAACAGGATGAACATTTACACTCTCGGTATGGCAACCCAGGGACTTTCTAATTACATTATCAGGCAGGTTGGAAATAAAGGAATCAGCGTTGCAATAGCACATGATTGCCGCAATAACAGCAGGTATTTTGCAGAGACAGCTGCAAATATATTTTCAGCCAATGGTTTTGATGTCTATCTTTTCGAAGCGCTCCGTCCTACTCCCGAACTATCATTCGCAATAAGACATTTTAAATGTCAGAGCGGCGTAGTAATAACAGCCTCGCATAATCCTCCGGAATACAACGGATACAAAGCATATTGGAACGACGGAGGCCAGGTGGTGGCTCCCCATGATGATGGCATCATCGAAGAAGTACGTAAGATCAAATCAGTCAATGAGATAAAGTTCAACGGGAAGAAAGAAAAGATAAAGATTATTGGAAAAGAAACGGATGATCTGTTCCTGAAAGAGGTTCTGAAAATGAGCCTGAATCCGGAAACAATCAGGAAGTTCAATGATATGGGCATTGTTTATACTCCGATTCATGGTACAGGTGTAAAGGTGATCCCCCCTGCCCTTAAATTATTCGGATTTACAAATATCATCAGTGTGCCTGAACAGGACAAGGTTGACGGTAACTTCCCGACTGTAAAATCGCCGAATCCTGAAGAACCCGGAGCTTTAAAAATGGCTATCGAAAAAGCTATTGAAACTGGCGCTGAACTTGTAATGGCTTCCGACCCTGATGCCGACAGGTTGGGTATTGCATGCAAAAACAAAAAAGGCGAATTCATTCTTCTTAATGGAAATCAGACCTGCACTTTGCTGGTGTATTATATCCTTTCTCAATTTAAAGAAAAGAAGAAATACAAAGGTAATGAGTACATTATCAAGACAATAGTGACCACCGACCTTCTTGACAGGATTGCTGAAAAGCACGAGGTCGAATGTTATAATGTTCTGACAGGCTTCAAATTTTTCGCTGAGCTGATCAGGGTGCTTGAAGGCAAGAAAAAATATATTGGCGGAGGAGAAGAGAGCTATGGTTTCCTTCCGGGGGATTATGTCAGAGATAAAGATGCGGTAGCATCATGTTCGCTGGTTGCTGAAATTACAGCATGGGCAAAAAGCAGGGGTAAAACTCTTTATGAGCTGCTCATCGATATCTACCTTGAGTACGGATTGTACAGGGAAAAGCTGATCAATATAGTCCGTAAAGGTGCTGAAGGTGCAAATGAAATAAAGGCTATGATGAAAGGTTACAGGATGAATCCTCCGAAATCTATTAATAATAGTAAAGTACTGAAAATCAATGATTATGAAACACTGATTTCGACAGATTGCATTACCGGCAAAAAGACAAAAATAGATCTGCTGAAATCAGATGTTCTCCAATTCTTCCTCGAAGATGGCACGAAGATATCAGTAAGACCTTCCGGTACGGAGCCAAAGATCAAGTTCTATTTCAGTGTCAATACAAAGCTGGGATCGTCAGCGAAATTCGGAGAAACTGAAAAATTGCTCGATGAAAGAATTGCCGGAGTTATCAATGACATGAAACTTACCTAATCAATTTCTTTTCTTTGTGCCCTTAGTGATAACCTTAGTGCTCTTTGTGGTTAAATCCTTTTTTCTAACCACAAAGGACACAAAGGAAATTCACGAAGAACACAAAGGCAATTCAATTTATTCTCCAATTATTTTTACTAGCACTCTCTTGCTCCTCTTTCCGTCAAACTCGCCATAAAAGATCTGTTCCCAGGGACCAAAATCCATTTGTCTGTTTGTAACAGCAACAACTACTTCACGTCCCATAAGAGTACGTTTTATATGTGCATCGGCATTATCTTCAAAGCCGTTGTGCTTATACTGGCTGTAAGGCTTCTCAGGAGCAAGCTTTTCCAACCACACTTCAAAGTCATTGTGTAAGCCAGACTCATCGTCATTGATAAAAACTGATGCTGTGATATGCATCGCGTTAATGAGTATAAGGCCTTCTTTAATTCCGGATTCATTCAGGCATTTTTCAACATGTCCTGTAATATTGACAAATGCTCTGCGGGTTGGTATCTCAAACCAGAGTTCTTTACGATATGATTTCATGATTGTTTTTCTGGGAAAGTTAATTGATTATTTGGAAATTCGGAACTGTGGCTGGAGGGTATAACATTATAATGTTATATATAGTTTAATTTTATAACTATAATGCTAAATTTCCTTTTGATATGGAGGTAGTAGCGGTTATCTATTTTGAATAATAAAAGAGTTTGTTTATTTGCAAAATTTCATAATTGCCACTGCAGCCATTGTCGATCCTAATTCTAGGGCTTTCTGTAAATCCTTACATCCGCTTTCTTTCTGACCCAAATAAATTTTACACGACCCTCTTACTAAATAAGCATCAGGATCATCAGGATAAACCTCTATAGCTTTTGTATAGTATGAGATTGCTCCAATGTAATCTTTAAGTTTAATTTTTATATTTCCTGCAGCGAGATAAGCAGCAATATTCTTAGGATTAAGGACAATAATCCTATTATAGTCTGCGATTGCTCCAGTGAAGTTTTGGAGGGAATCCCTTAAATATGCCCTTACTAAATAAGCATCTTCGTAA
>JAPLEC010000162.1 GCA_026391515.1 Bacteroidia bacterium
TTCGAAATAATAATCTCCTTACCATCATAAACTATTGATGTACTTGCCTTAGTATCCGGATTAAAAGGAACAGGTTTCTCTGATGTCACCCAGACTAAATTGAATGTCCGTGATTTCAACATTCCGTTAAACTCTCCCTTACGCTCACCGATTGTTAGATCTTCAGTCTCATTATTGAAGGTGAACTTAATTGTACTGCATTCTCCCTTTTCATAATTGTAGTTTGTACCCTCATCCTCGTAAAGAGTGAAAATACAATCTCTTCCGGTATAAATGTAAAGAGCAAGCGGATCTGCAGGTTTCTCATCAGTGTATTGAATATCAGGGCCTATCGGGATTATTGAGCCTTCTTTTACAAACAAAGGAATATGCTCATAAGGCGCTTCAACCTCAAGCTTCTGACCGCCTTTAATGTATTTCCCTGTATAAAAATCGTACCATCCGCATGAAGCAGGAAAATAAACTTCGCGAGTGCGTGCCTTATATTTATAGACGGGTGCCACAAGTAATGAAGGACCAAACATGAACTGGTCGCCTATGCTTTCGACATTCTTATCGTTGTATGCTCTTATATGCAGGATGCCCTTGGGGTGAAATATTGAATACTTCACGGAAAGGGTATTGGCCATGACTCCTGAAAAGCGGGCAGAATGATCCAAGCTGGTACCAGCGGGTATTCAGCTCTCTCCATTCGTTCAAATCTTCCGATCCCTCCCTGGCCTGAGTGTATCTGTTTTCAACACAAAATCCGCCAATATCAAAAGTCCAGTATGGGATTCCAGCAAGCGCATAATTCAATCCTGCAGGGATCTGAGATTTCAGGTCTTCCCATCGCGTGCCTATATCTCCGCTCCATGTCGCAGTGGAATATCTCTGCAATCCTGCAAATCCCGAACGGGTGAGGAGGAAAACACGTTTATTGGGATTGACAGACCGCTGACCATCATAAATTGCCATTGCATTCATTAAAGCATAGGCATTGAAGTATTTTGTTGAAGGTCCCAGGGCTGTAGGTGTCGTGAGTTTTTTCCTGTACTCAATACTTGAATTTGAAAGGATATCAGGCTCTGATGCATCCATCCACCAGGCATCAAATCCTTTCGTATAGATATGTTCCTTTATTTGGTTCCAGAAAAGATCTCTTGCCTCCGGCCGGTATGCATCGTAAAATGAACCTATGTAACCTTTTCCTATCCAGTCTCTTATACTATCATTAATTGCCTGACGGTACATCCATCCTTTGCTGTTGAATTCTTTGAAATGTTCTGTAGTATAATAGAATTTAGGCCAGACAGAAATCATTATTTTAGCATGAAGCTTATGTACTTCATCAACCATGCCTGCCGGATCGGGGAAAAATTTCGGATCAAATTCATGCGATCCCCACGATTCTACAGGCCAGTACGACCAGTCAAGAACTATATTGTCGATAGGAATATTTCTTTTGCGGTACTCTTTTAAAACATCCAGCAGCTGCTCCTGCGACCTGTAGCGTTCACGGCTTTGCCAGTAACCCAGTGCCCATTTTGGCATGATCGGAGCTTTCCCGGTCAATGTACGATAACCGCTTATTATTTCATCCATGTTCTCACCATGAATGAAATAATAATCAATCTGATCTCCCATTTCTGAAAAGAGCGATAACTTACCTTGTTCTGATGGAGTTACAGGACTAAGAGCTTTCAGTCCGATATAGGAAACCCCGCCATCAGGCTGCCATTCAATCCTGATTGAATATTGTCTCCCCTGCTCCATCTTCCTGGTAAATTTATATGTATTGGGATTCCAGGCAGTGCGCCATCTTTCCGGAACAACCAGCTCATCATCAATAAATAGCTTTATATAACCGGCATAATATAATTTAAAATGATAAAGGCCTGATTCTTTTGGTTCAATTTTGCCTGTCCAGGTTATAGTTGATCTGTAAAAAGGAAATTTTTGAGGAAAATTCTTTATCGTTGTAAGATTCTCATAATCAATCGATGACTCTTTTCGCTGAATAAAAATTTTATTCGGATCAGAATTGATATAATAGGTTGCAGTCAGTCCGCCCTCTTCACCATTCTTATCAAATAACCTGAAAAGATTGATCTGAGAATAGTCTCTCGGATCACCGAATTCTGTGAGTGAATAATTATCCCAAAGTATGCTGTAATTATGGTTTGAAACTACAACAGGTATCGAAACTTTGGTATTGTACTGGTAAAGGGATTCATTGAGTCCTTTGTAATTGAATTCCTCCGACTGATGCTGTCCGAGACCGTAGAAGGCTTCATCGTCGGGAGAATCAAATATCTGGTGCATTGAATAACCATCGGTGCCTTCAATAGAGAAAGGCGAGAATGATTTTCCTCCGGTTTCCGGTTCGGCAAGCAGCACCCCGTCATCCGAGTTTTTAAAAATAATCTGTCCTGTGTTTAGAGAAATAACCGCCTTGATTTTTGCTGTTGAAAGGCAAAGGGTATTATTTGATTCAGTAACATCATATTTAATCTTCTGAGAAGGGGCACTGACAACACAAAGGCTTTTATCCTTTGAGATTTTCGTGGTTGGTGATGCTATGACATGAATAATCTGATCATTTACCGGTTCAAGCTTTAAAAGCTTTGCGCTTTTACCTGATTTATCTTTCAGGTGAATAATTATTCCGTTATCCGTTTTCTCCCATGTCTTTTGGAAGCATGAGGTAAATAAAAATGTTGCAATAGTTAACAGCAAAATATTTTTCATAGGTATCAATTATAAAAACCTGAAATACAATATATTATGTCAACTCTACCTCAGCTTCAATTTCCATAAGAAGATCGTCGCGGCAAATATCAGCTTCAATGTAGATTGCAGGAACCCCTGGAAACTGTTCATTGAAGATCTGGTGTACTATCCTGAAATCACTTTGTTTTCTGATATAAATCCTGAATAAAGAATATTTTTCCCCGGATATTACCGGACCTGATATTAATTTATTTATCCGTTCAGTTTCTGTAAGCTTTTTTACATTCTCAATTGTTACAATCGTCTGTTTACCAATGTCATCCTTCCCGATAGTTTCCTGCCCGATAATCGAAGCTGTTCCTGAAATATGAAGATACGCATCGTGATTATTTGCAACAAGAAGCGCCCGCTCAAACTGCGGTGCATGCTTCATGGCTTTATCTATATCTTTCAATCCCATTAAAACCTGCTGCCCGTAGTTATATGCATTAATCTGATTAGGATTTTCAACAGCCCTTATCTTCAACGATTCACTTAACTCAACAGCACAGAAATCGAGTATTACACCGCCATGTTTAATACCTACTCCTGTCGCTGACGGATAACTCTTCACTTTTCTATACCTGGAATAGTAATCATTCCTTACTTCATTAAAGATCTGATAATTCTGATACCCGTCCTTTATGTCAAGGATATTTCCGATATAGTTCCATTGCCGGATCAGGTTATTCAGCGACATCTGTTCGTTTTCAAGAATTGCAACCATCAGATCGAAAGCTTTTTCAGCTGCTTCCCTGGTATCTTCCGGATACAAATAGCTGCTGACTCCTCCTGCCCAGATCTCTTTTCCGGTTTCAGATTCAATAATTAAATATGGTATTGAGCTGAATATTTTCCCAGTAACTTTTAATGTACCCGAAGGGATAAATGATGCTTCGACTGCAACTTTCCATGGTTTTTCAGGAGGCTGGACAGTAATATTTAAAGCAGGGCAGCAGGGGCTGAATTTATGCGTTACCGATTTACTGATTTTATCTTTTGCTATTATAAATGATTCAAAATCCAGCACATCGATAAAAACATTAAGCTTTACTGGTATATAGCCTGACTGGCAGGTACTTTCAATTTGATTAAGACAGAACTTCCATTCTTCCTCAACACACCCCTCAATCGCAGGAAGATAAATTTTATAGGTCTTTGGCATAGAGATTCAATCTTTGAGTTCAAAAGTAACATTTTTTGCCGCTGAATCAATTGTCTTTAACATATTCCTCCATTTATATCCTGATAATAACAATTTATCTTCGCATAAAGCTTACCTGTTCTGCTTTCAGCCTTCTGAATGCACGTTCAACATCGACAGGGCTGAATGGAACAGGACCTCTGGCAAGCTCGGGAATATTATATGATTTCATGAAAAAGTCATAAAAATCAGCATCTTTCTGCGGCAGCTGAAATGGTTTACCGCATTTCCCATTTTCATCGATATGAGCAAAATAGGGTTTTCCATACATCCCATTGTCGCGCTTGCTCGCAAAAACAAACCACCTGCTGTTCGATGACCAGCTGTGATAAGAATCTGCATGGTCAGAGTTTACAACGGGAATTGTATCAATTGTCAAGTCTGATAATTTCAGAAGATGCAGATCAGCTTCCTTATGCCAGACCGGGAAATTCCCATAATCAAATGATGTGAACAGAATGTACTTTCCGTCAGGAGATGGCTTTGGCTGGCTCAGTGTTTTACCTGTCGTGAAAGCAGATATTATTGTATCAATTTTTGTTCCGAATGAGCCTGAATCCGGATTAAAACTCAAAGCACATAAACTGTATCTTACTGATCTATAGTTCTCCGGCATTTTTGTCGCTCTGGCAGAACAGAAAAATATTGTTCCCCCGTCAGAAGAAAAAGCAGGAAATGTTTCAAATTCATTCTTCCCCGATAAAAGTTTGTTTTTTATAATTTCATTTTTTTCGATATCCAGAACCACAACATCAGAGATAGTATCATAAACTTCAAGACGCAGATTATTGATAGAATGAAACTCAGGGATAATAACGTTTGTTGAAAAGGCAATAAACCTTCCTCCAGGGTGCCAGTTTCCGTATACACCTGCTGAAATAGTGCTGTCTGTTTTGGTATTCAGCTTCCGGAATATACCATTCTCCTGGATCATTGTCCCGCCGTTCTTATGCCTCAGGTGAAAAAATGATAAGGTGGGGAGTTGGTTCGAATAGGTATGACAATTAATACAACCTCCGTCAACAAG
>JAPLEC010000315.1 GCA_026391515.1 Bacteroidia bacterium
AGTTTTTTGATGAAAAGCTGGATTATATTCATAATAATCCTGTTGTGGAATTGATTGTTGAAAGACCTGAGGACTATTTGTTCAGTTCGGCCAGAAATTATGCAGGATTGAGCAATTATCTTGACATTGTGTTAGAATCAGTTAAACAGAGGAATTTTAAATAAAAATGTAAAAGGCACGGATTGCAAATCCGCGCCAGCGACATGAAAGCATGAGGCACGGATTGCAAATCCGCGCCAGCGACATGAAAGCATGAGGCACGGATTACAAATCCGCGCCAGCGTCATTAATTAATCATCTCACTCTCCGGCAATCCGTATTCCTCCTTCATTTCAATGCCGAGTTTTTTTAACTCGTCGATAACCGGAATGTAGATCTGAGGCAGCACAGGCCTGTAAACACCTTTGAGATTTATTTTCTTTTCGAGAATCATTTTTACCCCAATAGATGCCGGAAGAGCAACCGTTCTGGCAACAGCAGTATTGGTTGATGACGATCCGAAATCAAGCATTGACGATTTTATAACCTCTCTCTTCCCGTCAGGATATGATGCAAGAAAGATATGCTGCATAACAACCATATCGCGCTCATTATCAGATAATGACATTCTTTTTATCAACCTGTCCGAAGTGATTTCGAAAGGTGTTGTCTCAGCATAATTAAGAATTTCGTTACTGAAAAAACCTAAAAATTCAAAAGACTCAATTGGATCAGATTGTTCCTGCAAACCAAGCTTGACAGCAATATTCTTCTTAAGGTCTTTGCTGCTGATACCAGCCCTTTCAGCCAGGAAATCGGCATAACTCATTCCACTATAATTTTTAACAGTATCATCAAGCATATTAATGCTTTTCATTGCATCAAGCGTTTCACACCAGCCCTTGTAACGGAATGTCCCGCGATACATCGTTGAAGCTTCAGGTATTCCATAGATATCTAAATAACTAATGGAATCCCTGTTCGGATAAACTTCAAAATTTCCGACACCGTGGAAATTATAATTGAACCTGTCTTTAAACAGATTCAAAGGTTCAATTGAGACTTTTTTACCCTTTTTCAGATAGAGTGCACCGTTTTTACTTGCCAGAACAACTCCTTTAGGGCTCCATGAGAACTTGTACTTCATAGGATTATTGGCGGCCTCAGGTGCAGGAAGAGCTCCGCAAAGGGAATAAAACTCCTCAACCTTTCCTTTGTTACCATGGATATGATCAATAACCTTCATTGCTGTCATATGGTCAATACCAGGATCAAGTCCTATCTCATTCAGAATAATTATACCTGCTTCTTTAGCTGCTTTGTCAAGTGCCTGCATTTCGGCCGATACATAAGAGGTAGTAATAAGAGGTTTACCGCATTTGATGCAGGTTTTGGCCACAGTAAAATGATGCTTGTAAGGCAGAAAAGATACTGTTATATCATGTTTATTTACAAGTCTTTCCAGAGTATCAGCATCTTCTGTCGACCATCGAAGGCTTGATCCGTTGGGATGCCCTTTGATCATTCTGTCGGCTTTTTCTTTTGTAGTAGTGGCGATCATCAGCCTGAAATTGTTTTCAAGGAGGAATTCAACCATGGGTTTTACAACGAGCCCTGCTCCAAGAATAAGAACCTTTTTCATTTCACGCATTTTAAATTACAGCAATGTAACAAATCAATTGGACAGATTAAATGATTTTCTTGGTGAAACTTAGTGCCTTGGTGTCTTAATGGCTATTTTTTTTGCCACCAAGGCACAAAGACACAAAGGGACACAAAAGAAATTTTAAAAATTAAATAACAATAATAAAAATTGAAAATACTTTCATTAATATTTCCGTCGGTGTATCTTTGTTAGTATTGCATTGATTAATAAAACTGCTTTTTTTAATGTCTGAATCTCCGAAATATGCTGAAACTCCGCTGATGAAGCAATATTACAGCGTCAAGGCAAAGCATCCTGATGCTATACTTCTTTTCAGAGTCGGCGACTTCTATGAGACATTCGGCGAAGATGCAATAAGGGCGTCAGAAATTCTGGGAATAACACTTACACGCAGGGCAAACGGATCAGCTTCATTTGTTGAACTTGCAGGATTTCCGTACCACGCCCTCGATACATATCTTCCAAGACTAGTCAGGGCAGGACAGAGAGTTGCAATATGCGAACAGCTTGAAGATCCCAAGCTGGCAAAAAAAATTGTCAAACGAGGTATTACAGAACTTGTAACACCTGGTGTTTTGCTTAATGAAAATGTTCTTGACCATAAAGAGAATAATTTCCTTGCTGCAGTTCACATTGATAAAAAAATTGCAGGTGTAGCTTTTCTGGATATATCCACGGGCGAGTTCCTTGTCTCGGAAGGTACTATAGAATATATAGATCAGATGCTGAATAATTTCCAGCCAAAAGAGGTTCTTTTTGAAAAGAAAAAAAAGGATCTTTTCCTCGAAAACTTCGGTACTAAATTCTATACCTTCAAGCTCGATGACTGGATATTTACTCCCGAAGCTGCCAATGACCGTCTTCTTAAACAATTCGAAACCAGCTCATTAAAAGGATTCGGGATACATAATCTCTCTTATGGAATAATAGCTGCCGGAGCCATTCTTTATTATCTCGACATAACCCAGCATGATCAGCTCGGACATATAACAAGCTTATCACGTATAGAAGAAGAAAGGTATGTATGGCTCGATAAGTTCACAATAAAAAACCTTGAACTGTTCTACTCTCCTTACGAAGGTGCCAAAACACTTATTGATGTGATGGATCGTACCATATCGCCTATGGGAGGCAGGCTGCTTAAACGCTGGATATCTCTTCCGCTTAAAGATATTCAACCGGTTAATGAAAGGCTCGATGTAGTTGATTTTCTTGTTAATAACAGCGCTTTCAGAGAGGAGATTTACGGATTGTTAAGACAAGTAGGTGATCTTGAAAGACTTGTTTCAAAAGTTGCAGTGAACAGAATCAATCCCAGGGAAATGGTTCATCTCAAAAAAGCCTTTAAAGCAATCGAACCTCTGAAATCGCTCTCCAGCAACACCGGGTGTGCGCCGCTGGTACAAATTGGTGAACAGCTGAATCCATGTAAATCGCTGGCTGACAGAATAGAACATGATCTTAACAGCGATCCTCCAATTCAGATCAACCGGGGAAATATAATTGCGAAAGGAGTCTCGGCAGAGCTCGATGAACTGCGTACCATACTCTATAGCGGTAAAGATTACCTTGCTGATCTCCAGAATCGTGAAAGCGTACGTACCGGTATTTCATCTCTCAAGGTAAGCTATAATAATGTTTTCGGTTATTATATCGAAGTTAGAAATACTCATAAGGACAAGGTGCCTCCGGAATGGATAAGGAAACAGACGCTGGTAAATGCTGAACGCTATATTACTGAAGAGCTTAAGGAATATGAAAGTAAAATATTTGGTGCTGAAGAAAAAATCCTCGACCTTGAAACTAAGCTCTTCAATGATCTTGTTCTTGCAACACTTGAATACATCCCACAGATTCAGCTGAATTCATCTCTTATCGGAAAACTTGATTGTCTTCAGTCGTTTGCTATTCTTTCAATTGAAAATAATTACGTAAGACCGCTGCTTGATGATTCTAAAATCCTGGATATTTCAGACGGCCGTCATCCGGTGATAGAAAAACAGTTACCTGTCGGAGAATCCTATGTTCCGAACGACCTGATTCTGGATACCGACGATCAACAAATCATCATTCTTACGGGACCAAATATGTCAGGTAAATCAGCCCTGTTAAGACAAACAGCTCTTATTGTTTTAATGGCCCAGATGGGATGTTTTGTTCCTGCCAGGGTGGCAAAGATCGGTATGGTTGACAAAATATTTACGAGAGTCGGAGCATCTGATAATATCAGCCTGGGTGAATCGACATTCATGGTCGAAATGAATGAAACAGCGAGCATTCTTAATAATCTTTCCGACAGAAGCCTTATACTGCTTGATGAGATCGGCAGGGGTACGAGCACTTATGACGGTATCTCTATCGCATGGGCAATGGTGGAATATCTCCATGAAAGCAGGCTCAGAGCCAAGACGCTGTTTGCTACTCATTATCACGAGCTTAATGAGATGGAAAACTCATTTTCAAGAGTTAAGAACTACAATGTTTCAATCAAAGAGATGAACAATAAAGTCATCTTTTTGCGTAAGCTGAAAAGAGGAGGGAGTGAACACAGCTTTGGAATTCATGTTGCAAAAATGGCTGGCATGCCAAAAAGCGTGGTTAACAGAGCTGATGAAATATTAAAAGAGCTTGAACAAAGCCATGTTAAGCAGGAGCTTACCAAACCGATTGCAGATCTTGCAGATCACAGGGAAGGTATGCAATTGAGCATTTTCCAGCTCGATGATCCTGTACTGAAACAAATTCGCGATGAGATCCTTGAGATTGATATCAATAACCTCACTCCGGTTGAGGCTTTAAATAAACTTTACAATATTAAAAAGTTACTTAAGTAGCTTTCATTTTACTTACCCGATAAAATAATTACGATGAAAAAGTTTCATTATGTCCTTATCATTTTCCTGACAACCGTATTTATAATTCCGTCACAAGGTTTCTCACAACCCGGTGCAGTTAAACAAGTAAGATTAACAAATTTTGATCTGCAATCTTCTGCACTGATAAAAGCAAAAGGTGAGGAGATTTCAACAACACAGTACAAGTCAGATGTTTACTGGTTCCCTGTAAAGGTTCCTTCAACGGTTCTTACCGGACTGGTTGCAAATAATATCTATCCCGATCCTTACATCGGATTAAATAATATGCTGATCCCCGATGCATCCGATAAGTTCAATAAGAAATACAGTCTTGAGCAGTACAGTTTTCTGCCGGACGATAATAATCCATGGAAGAAACCTTACTGGTACCGGACAACCTTTAAAGTACCGCTGGCTGATCAGGGACGTCATTTTCAGCTGATATTTAAGGGCATAAACTACAGAGCAGCGGTTTGGATTAACGGGAAACAAATTACTGATTCCACTCAGATGGCAGGTATGTTTGCTGAATACAGTCTTGATATTTCAAATAATATTATCGCAGGGAAAGAGAACGCCATTGCAGTGAAAATTTATCCTCTCGATTATCCCGGACTACCTTCAACAGAACAATTGGAAGCTCTTGGTGATTTTTATCCGAACGGAGGACCGACAGGCGATATTGGTAAAAACGTTACTATGCTTTGTTCTGTAGGGTGGGACTGGATACCACCTGTCAGGGATCGCAATATCGGATTATGGCTTCCGGTTTATCTGAGAACTTCCGGAGCTGTTACAATAAGTCATCCGAAGCTGGTGACTGAGCTTCCAGGTCTTCCTGATACATCTGCGGCAAAACTTTCACTTAGCCTGACATTGCTGAATCACAATAATGCTGATGAAAATGGCACACTTTCGGTATCCATCAGTCCGGAAAATTTTACTGGAGCAAGCATAAAGTTTTCCAGATCAATTGCTGTTCAGGGAAGCAAATCTGCAGCCGTTGATTTAAATGGAACAAATACCCGGGATCTTATTATCAGCAACCCGATGCTCTGGTGGCCAAACGGTTATGGAAAGCCAAATTTGTACAGAATCAGACTTCAGTATTCAGGTGTCTCAGGTATTTCAGATGATACTACATTCATTTTCGGGATCAGAACAGTTTCAACAAAGGCTGTAAATGTAAACGGATTCTGGCGACGCGATTTTTATGTGAACGGAAAAAGGATACAGCTTGTCGGAGGTGCCTGGGTACCGGATATGATGCTCAACCGTGATTCGACGAGATACGACTATGAAATGCATCTTTGTCGCAATGCCAATGTTAATCTGGTCAGGATCTGGGGCGGAGGTGTCACTCCCTGTGATGAATTCTTTGAGGCTGCCGACAGGTATGGACTATTGGTATGGTCCGACTTCTGGGTAACGGGTGATACTCAGGGAGAATTCAAAGGCTCCCCTGACTGGCCTCTCGAGGGCAATGTCTTCAAGAAGAATGTCATAAGCACAATTTACAGAATACGAAACCATCCAAGCCTGCTTGTCTGGACAGGCGGCAATGAAGGACATGCAAGAAAAGAGCTTTATGATTTTATGCGGAACAGCATTATTGAATATGATGGTACACGTCCGTTTATCCCCAGTTCATCAGGCTGGGCAAGATTACCTGAAGGATGGCCCGGATCATGGCCAGATAATTTACCGACAGGCGTTTACAGCGGAGGGCCCTATACTTGGCAGGATCCGAAAAGTTATTATGATAAAGCCATTGAGGGAAGAGACTGGGTATTCAAAGATGAGACCGGTATCCCATCGATGGTTACCTGGGATATACTGCCAAAGGTAATCCCTAACCTTGTGTGGGACAAGGCATTACCATTCCCGTTAAACGATATGTGGGGTTATCACGATGCGGCATCCGGGAACGGACATTGGGAGTGGTATTACAGAGAAATGGTAAGGAGATATGGAGAGGCCCGGAGTATAGAGGATTTCTGCAATAAAATGCAGCTAATGAATGCTATTGGTTACCAGGGTATTTTTGAAGCTGCCGGACATAAACTGAACGATATCGGCGGCGTGATGCTCTGGAAGATTAATGCAGCATTTCCAAGTGTAGTATGGCAGGTTTATGACTGGTTCCTGCAGACCAATGCAGGTTATTATTTTATGCAGAATGCCTGCGAACCTCTTCATATCCAGCTGAATCTGAGTAATATGAAGGTTACAATACTTAACAGGAAATATAATACAGCACCCAGCCTGACAGCACAGGTACAGGTGCTTGATGCTGATTCAAAATCTGTCTTTAAAGAGGAAGCTTTCTTCAGCCTTGGTCCTTCAGAAGTAAAAGAAGCCACTTCACTTTCTGAAACTATTGGTAAAACAAAGGGTATTGTCTTTGTAGTACTGAATCTGAAAAACTCTGCCGGGAAAGTAGTCTCTCATAATGTTTACTGGCTTTCATCGGATGGCGATTATAAACCTATCAATAATCTTCAGGATGCATCTGTGTCCGTAATTGTCTTAAAATCAGAGAAATTGAAAGCTGAAACCAGGTGGACAATTCAGGTAAATAACCCGGGTGACAGGATCGCATTTTTCATCAGGCCACAAGTAATGATCGGGAACGAAGAAATTTTACCGAGCTACTGGTCGGGTAATTATTTTACACTTGCGCCTGGAGAAAACAAGACATTAACAGTAAGCTGCCCTAATGCTAAGATAGGTTTAGGTAAGCCAAATCTGAAAGTCTCAGGATGGAATGTTAAAATTCAGGAGAATAGTTTGAATTTAAAATAATCAGATTTTTTTAAGAAGGTTCATCCCAAATCCAGGTTTGGATGATGGTATGAGTTTTCCTTTATTCAATTCATACTCTGCCAGATCCACATCATCCGAGGTGCAGGTTACACCTTCAATAGTTGCTGTGCTCCCAAATGCTCCGGACAGGTGAGTTATATAATTGGTTTTGATTGCTGAACCCCATGCATGAGGTGATGCAAGGAGTCCTCTCAGTTTCAGGTCCTGAATAAATTTTATCCATTTAGTAAAACCCAGGCCTGCAATATCGTGCAGGAACACCTTTATAATCTTTTGTGAGCCAAGCTGTTTTAAGACTTCTTCATCGGGTTTTGCTTCACCATCGGCCAGCAGGGGATTCTGATTATGGACTCTCAGCCACGAAATCAGCTTTGCATAATCATCAATTGTTTCGTGGAAAGGCTCTTCAATCCAGAAAAGCCTGGTCCCTTCAATTCCTTCGAGATATCTTAGAAATTCATCAATCGTAAATCCGTTATTCCCATCCACAAGAATATCACAATCAGGAAAGTTTGTGCTGACAAGTCTGGTAACTTCAATATCTCTTTTCAGCCCCTTTTCTTTTTCCATCCACTTATTTCCACGTCCTATTTTAAGCTTAAACTGACGATAGCCATAATCATAGTCAAAACGGCACTCTTCAATGATTTTCTCAATACCTGCAGGATTATCAGAAGGTTCAAGGTCATCAAAATATATCATTCCGCTGTAGCAGAGATTTTTTTCAGGTTTTCGTTTTCCAAGAAGGCGGTAAACAGGCTTATTGAGGATCTTTCCGGCAAGGTCAAAAAGAGAAAAATCAAATCCTTCAAAATCTGGTGAAGTTATGCCGGTTGACGGATTAAGAAGCTCGGCAACAGGTTTGCCTTTTATTAATTCAAACTTTTCCGAAAGTGATTTTTGAGAACCCCGGTTCAGCCCCCACCCTGAGGCTCCTTTATCGGTATATAATATATGTATTCCCGATTCAGGGCCCCAGCCATGTACATCAAGCTGGGAATTCTTTCCGACCAGGCGAGGATAGTTAAGCTTTATTGTTGTGAACTTAATATCAGAAATTGTGTGGTACATGAGATCTGAAGTTCTTTTAAACTCCTTCAGGTACAGCATGTTATTATTAGAAAGTGCAGCGACTGCACCGGCACCGGCAAGCTTTATGAATTCCCTTCTTTCCATTTGTTTTATAAAGGTAAGAAATTAGAATCTTTCTCCGGGAGTTAAGCAGAATTAAAGATTTAAAATAAAATTGATATTAGGGTAACAAGATGTAAATTTGATCAGGAAACAGACGAGCAGTAAGTTTTTCCCAAATTGAATTACAATGAGATATATATTAATTTTTCTGGCATTTTTAATCTGTTTAAATTCTGGAGCCCAGAAGAAAAGAGCAAGAGATTATGGCATAAGGATAGGCATATTAAATACAGGGAGGAATAACGCTATAACTGATGTGCCGGGAGTAAAAGTAGGACATATCACGATAATAAAAGGAGATTCGGTAAACACAGGAGTTACGGCAATTTTACCTTATTCGGGAAATATTTTTCAAAATAAGGTACCTGCCGCAATATACATTGGAAATGGATTTGGCAAACTCACGGGCTATCCTCAGGTAGAAGAGCTGGGAAACATTGAAACACCGATTATCCTGACAAATACCCTGAGCGTACCAACTGCCGCAGATGCATTAATAGATTATACATTACAATTCCCTGAAAATAAGGGTGTTAAGAGTGTTAATCCGGTTGTAGGTGAAACGAATGATGGCGGACTGAATGACATAAGAAGCAGAGTAATTACAAAAGAAAATGTTTTAGAGGCAATCTCCATTGCTGATACAGGAGCTGTCAAAGAAGGAGATGTAGGAGCGGGGAGAGGCACATCGTGCCT
Source organism: Bacteroidia bacterium (assembly GCA_026391515.1). GTDB lineage: Bacteria > Bacteroidota > Bacteroidia > Bacteroidales > VadinHA17 > LD21. The sequence goes on from JAPLEC010000315.1 coordinate 9,217, forward strand.
GGGATTTAAAGGAGGTATTGGCACTTCTTCCAGAAAATTGCCTGGATCGAGAGGCGGTTATACAATTG
>JAPLEC010000378.1 GCA_026391515.1 Bacteroidia bacterium
TGCAGCAGAGAAACGGCAAAATAAAACTAAGCCTTAATGCTTCCGAACCGGTAATATGGGGCGATAATGAACATCTTTATAATCTGGTAAATAATCTTCTTGACAATGCAATTAAGTACTCACCTGAATCGCCTGACATAACAGTTGAAACAAAAAATAACCAAAAGGGGATAATTCTGTCTGTGGCTGATAAAGGAATTGGTATGAATAAAAATGTACAGAGCAGGATATTTGAAAGATTCTACCGGCAAACCTCCGGCAATGTACATGACGCGAAAGGATTCGGACTGGGGCTAAACTATGTTCGTGCTATAGTCGATGCTCATAAAGGAGATATTGTGGTATCGAGTGAACCTGGAAAAGGAAGCCGCTTTGAAGTTTTTTTACCATTTAACTGGGAGAATGAAAAATGAGTTCAAAACCTGTAAAAATTTTCCTTGTCGAGGACGATCTTAGTTTTGGATCGGTCCTGAAATCGTATCTCGAAATAAACGATTTTTCTGTTGAATGGGTCGATGACGGAAAATATGCTGTCGACCATTTCAGAAAAGGGATGTTCGATATCTGCATACTTGATGTTATGCTGCCGCATGTTGATGGGTTCACTATTTCCAGGGAGATCCGTCAGATTAATAATCTTGTCCCGATCATTTTCCTGACAGCAAAAAAGCTGAAGGATGATGTACTGACAGGGTATGGCGCTGGAGGAGATGATTATATTACGAAGCCATTTGATACTGACATCCTGCTTGCCAAAATCCGTGCAATACTGGCACGCCGCGATTTCCAAAGCGGCACAAAAGATATTTATGAAATTGGTAAATTCATCTTTAATTCCAAGCTCCGGACCCTTACACTCGGCGATGATGAACAGAAGCTGTCACCTAAGGAAGGCCAGCTTCTTGAATTGCTTGCAATTAACCCTAATGCTCTGATAAGCAGGGAGATGGCTTTAAAAAAAATATGGGGCAACGATGATTATTTCACGGCCCGTAGTATGGATGTTTATATTACCAAGCTTAGAAAATGCCTCTCAACCGATCCGCATCTGAATATTAAGAATATTCATGGGGCCGGGTTTCAACTGATTATCAGTGAGGATTAACCTTCAGATTCTTCATATTAAATTGAAGAGGAAGAAGATCTCCGCCTTTTTCAATCATCCGGATTTTGTTTTTTCCTTTCAGGATAATCCTGATATTATTGCCATTCCTGTATTCCTCCTCGGCAATAACCTGGCGGCAGTTGCCACATGGAGAAACCGGATCTGTTGTTAAACCACTTTCGTTAAGTGCAGCAATAGCTAATGCTACAGGTTTATCTCCGGGATAATTCGAAGAAGCATTCGACAATGCACTTCTTTCAGCACAGATGCCTGACGGGAATGCAGCGTTTTCGACATTTGTCCCCAGAACTATTTTTCCGCTTTCAAGTCTTACAGCTGCACCGACTTTAAATTGCGAATAGGGTGCATAAGCATTCATTACGACTTTTTTTGCAGCATTGAGCAACTCACGATCTGCAGCGTCAAGCTCCTCATCTGTGTCGAATTCCTTGTATTTAAATATAATATCGTTTTTTGTAATCATAATCCTCTTATTCAGTACAAGTTACAAAGGTAAAATTAATTATGGAATTATGAACCATCGGGTGTCACTGTGTGAAATCCGTGGTTGAAAAAAGGACAACAGATGTTAATTTCCTTCTCTTAATTCGGATTCATATTTTACTACTTTTATCAAAAATTATTTTGAATGAAAAGGATAGGATATTCCCTCCTTACCATAATTTTTCTCGTTTTCCTGATTTCATGCAGATCGACCAGACCGGCAGTACAGCCATCAGGCGGTGAACCCGATGCGGCAGCATACATTGAGAAGTATAAAAACCTTGCAGTGAACGAGATGAAACGAACCGGGATACCTGCAAGCATAACCCTGGCACAGGGAATGATAGAATCTGATTTTGGCCGAAGCACTCTGGCCCGCGACGGGAATAATCATTTTGGTATTAAATGTCACGACAATTGGACAGGACAAACGATTCGTCATCATGATGACAGGAGAAATGAATGCTTCAGAAAATACTCGCGGCCGGAAGATTCTTTTTATGATCATTCTGATTTTCTGAAGTCAGGATCGCGGTACGGATTCCTGTTCGATCTTTCATCAACCGATTATAAGGGATGGGCCCGGGGACTTAAAAAAGCCGGTTATGCTACAGATCCTGATTATGCCAATATGCTGATTAAAAAAATTGAGGAGAATAATCTTTATTATTTCGATCGAGGTTACACGCTGTCTGAGAAACCTGTCGAACAGCCGGCTCCGGTTAAACCTGATAGTGTTGTACCTGAAAATGCAGTCCCGATTGTAAGTATCCCTGTAAACAATGGAACTACAGCAATTGAGGTGAATGCTTCAAGAGTAATGGAGAATAATCGTGTACAATATATAATTGTAAAAGATGGTGAGACAGTTGAGACAATTGAGAAAGATTTTCAGCTTCTCAAGTGGGAGTTGACAAGATATAATGAGATTAACGGTGATTTTACACCATCTGCCGGACAGATACTTTATTTGCAGCCAAAAAGAGATAAAGCTGAACCGGGAAAAGAAACCCACATTACAGGTGAAGGAGAAACGATGTATGCCATATCGCAGAAGTACGCGATCAAAGTTAAGAAGCTGTTTGAATATAACAGGATGGCAGAAGGAGAGGAACCTGTAGCTGGTCAGAAAATATGGTTACGGACAATGAAACCTGTTAACTAGCTGAAATAGTACAATTTGAAATATTAAATCCGCGCAGGAACTCAACAGTATTCATCCTGTTCTTTCCTTCGAGCTGAAGATTTGCGATATTTATAAAACCATTTTTACAGGCAATTTTGATAAAATGTTTGCCGTCGGATATAATGAATCCCGGTTTAAACATATTCCTGGCTACTTCAGGCTGACTTTCGAATACTTTAAAAGAAAGTTTCTCTTGCCCGATCATAAAAAATGATTTTGCGCACGGATAGGGCGAAAGTCCCCTGATAAAATTATGAATCCGGGTTGGCTCATTATTCCAGTCTATAACACAGTTTTCAGGATGTATCTTGGGAGCTTCTTTGGGTATTTCGCCGGGTAAAAGAAAATTTGACTGAGGCTGAGGTACGATACGGTCTTCGACAATTGCTGCAAGGGTTCTTATCACAAGCCGTGCTCCGTGCTTCATCAGTCTGTCGTGTAAATCTCCTGCATTTTCAAAAGGAAAGATTTGTATTCCTTCTCGCAAAAGAATGTTGCCGGTATCTATCTTATCGTCGATGAGAAAGGTTGTTACTCCAGTCATTGATTCACCATTCATAATCGCATGATTGATGGGTGCTGCTCCCCGATAATGCGGCAACAGTGAAGCATGCAGGTTTATCGTGCCTATCGATGGCATCTTCCAGATTACTTTAGGAAGCATCCTGAAAGCTACAACGATAAACACATCAGCATTAAGCTTTTTAAGAGTTTCAATGAATTCAGGATCTTTCAGATTTTCAGGTTGAATTATTGGCAGATAGCTGAATTCAGCAAATTCTTTAACAGCCGATTTGGTCATCTTCCTGCCTCTCCCTGCAGGTTTGTCAGGTGATGTAACAACACCCACTACATTAAAACCATTCATCAGCAGTGAGCCAAGTGTTGCCACTGCAAACTCAGGCGTCCCCATGAATACTATCCTGAGGTTTTTCATAAATGGTTTTATTCAGGTTATCAGACAAATCTAACAAAAATCTCACTCCTTTACAATATGCTTATAGCATATTAAGTCATGCCCCATTTTGTTAGCTTTTGTTTCAAGATAGAACTTATTGTGAGGATTTGATTCTATTATAAGAGGTATTGTTTCGACAATTTTAATACCATAACCTTCAAGGCCTGCTCTTTTCACAGGATTGTTTGATATAAGCCGGATTTTTCCAAGTCCTAGCTCTCTCATTATGCTGGCGCCGACTCCATAATCTCTTTCGTCTTCACCAAAGCCGAGCTTAAGGTTTGCCTGAACAGTATCCATGCCTTCATCCTGGAGGCGGTAAGCCTTTATTTTATTAAAGAGCCCTATACCTCTTCCTTCCTGGTTAAGGTAAATAATTACTCCTTTGCCTTCTTTTTCAACCATTTCCATGGCTTTATGAAGCTGGGGACCGCAATCGCATCTCATTGAACCAAATATGTCTCCGGTGAAGCAGGAGGAATGAACACGTACCAACACCGGTTCGTCTTTAGTCCAGGTTCCTTTAACTAATGCACTGTGTTCCAGTCCGTTACTTGTTTGTTTGAAAGGAATAAATTCAAATTCTCCTCTCTCTGTCGGTAATTTGACCTTTTCTCCTTTTTCAATAATTGAATCTCTTTCGAGCTTATATCTGATCAGATCACGAATTGTTATAATCTTAATTCCAAATTTCTTCCTGAGCTTTATAAGGTCATGCATTCGTGCCATAGATCCATCGTCGTTCATTATTTCCACGAGAGCACCTCCGGGGCTGAGCCCTGCAAACCGTGTAAGGTCAACTACAGCTTCTGTATGACCTGCTCTTCTCAGAACTCCTTTTGCTTTTGCTTTCAGAGGAAAAATATGGCCCGGGCGGCCAAGGTCTGATGGCTTTGTTTCAGGATCGACCAGAGCTTTAATTGTAAGTGAACGATCTTTCGCCGATACTCCCGTGGTTGTCTCTTCATTCAGAAGATCGACCGATACGGTAAACTGGGTTTCGTGAAGTGAAGTATTAATTCCAACCATAAGGTTGAGGTCAAGCTCTTCGCATCTTTCTTCAGGCAGTGCAACACAGATTAGTCCTCGACCGTGTTTTGCCATGAAGTTTACTAGCTCCGGGGTTATCAGTTCGGCAGCACATATAAAATCGCCTTCATTTTCACGGTCTTCATCGTCAACAACTATCAGAAGCTTTCCGTTTTTGATCTCTTCAATTGCCTCTTCAATTGAATTAAGTTTGAAATTACTCATCTTGTTGTGATTTATTTTCAGGATTACTTTGGAAAACTACCCTGTATAAATAGTCTCTTATCTTACGAAAGAACGCAAGATATGTATCAATATTTAGTATTACAGAATCAGTGGAAGCTTTATAAGTAAGAAAAATTCCTATTGGCAATAGAAGAAACGATGAAGCCCACATACCTGCTGTGCTGCTAAGTAAACCTTCTTCAACCAGTTTCTCTCCCGATATGGTAATAACGTACCATAGGATAAAAAAGAAAATGGAAATAACAGCTGGTGTTCCCAGACCTCCTTTCCTTATGATTGCGCCAAGCGGAGCTCCGATAAGGAAAAACACCAGGCACGCAAAGGGTAATGTCAGCTTTTTATGCCAGTCGACCTCATACCTTTTAATAGATCTTAAAGAGGCTTTCATTGTTTCATTTTTACCAACCAGGAAGTTACTTGCATCCTGTAAATTCTCAATTGATTTTGTCAACGCTGTCACTCTTTTTTCCAGAGAAAGAGAATTGAACAAAGCTTGTGAATTAAATCTGAGGGAATCAGATACAGCTTTTGTTGTATCTCCGTTCGTGATGTAACTGGGTAATGCATTACGTTCGCTGTATAATTTCGTTACTCTGAACTCATGAAATTGCTTATTCATTTTTGTATTATATCCTTTAC
>JAPLEC010000058.1 GCA_026391515.1 Bacteroidia bacterium
TATTAATAACTGGTCGCAGGGTGCTTATATGAAATTCGGGAAGGGACGTGTAGTAATGTTTGGCGAAGCGGAAATGTTCAGAGCCCAGCTTGCCGGACCATCACAGACCAGAGTCGGGATGAATTCCGATTATGCAGAAGAGAATTATAAGCTGCTGCTGAACATTATTCACTGGCTCGACAAAAGGTTTGAATAATAGTTGCAGATAAGCTAAAATCCGGAGAACGAGGATGATAAATCGAAGGTGTATTAAATGTTTTCCTTCATCGAACAAACAGAACATGGTGCCGACAACACCAGGGAGCCAATATATGGTCTGCTATTGTTTAGGGACCAGGCCGGCGTCCTGAAGGTCTTTCATAAAATTCAGCATGACATCTTCAACAACCCGGCCAAACGCTATAGCTGGCGTTGTCGGTACAAGGTCCGTTTCAGGTTTCTTTTTACCTACCCATGTATGAATTGCATGCTGGTATGATAATTTTTGCTCTTTCCCTGCTCCGTCATTGTAAACGCATAAAATCTCATAGTTATCGTCCACCATAGACCCTGCTGCTCCGAACGTGAATCCGGTTTTAAAACCCTTCATACGGGCTGCTGCTATATCAGCGATATTGTTGCATGTCACGCTGATCGTTCCCGGAGTATTAGGTTCAGTTGTGGGTTTGAATACTCCGGCGGTATTGAGAGTACGTTCGACATGGCCGCGCACTTCATTATTTACTGCCGGCAGAGGCGCACCATTACGTTGGAATTCAATGTTAATCCTGACCAAAACAGGTGATGAAAGCTTCTGGATTTCTTCATAACCTGCCTTATGATACTGCGGATCAACATACGATTTCTGTGAAAATACTTTTTGAGTAAAACTTACAGAAAAGATGCAACCTGCCAATGCAAGGATTGCAATTTTTGAAACATTTTTCACTTCATTTCTCATTTTATAAAGATAATTTGATGATGCCAAACGATCAAATAGCTATGAAATTATTGTTTACACTCGTAAGATTTAAATATAAAGATAAAAAATATTCATTATAACTTTAAAATATAATTCATCCTCGAACGTCTTTGGGATTAAAGATCCTTTTTACATGAGTCCGAAAGAATCTAAAAGAATTTCATCTGCTTATAAAGACGAGCATGGTCGTCTGCTCGGCTATATAAGGAGGAGGATTCCCAGCTATGTGGAGGCTGAGGATATTCTGCAGGATATCTTCTACCAGCTCACTGTCGGATTCAACGATATCAGAAGGATCGAAAACCTCACAGCCTGGCTCTATAAAGTGGCTGATAACCGTATCACCGATCTTTTCCGGAGAAAAAAACATACAACCTTCAGCTATAATGACAAGGTAACGGAAGGAGAAGACGGACCTCTGACTCTTGAAGAGATTTTGCCGTCGGTCGGAACAACACCCGACGACGAAGAGCTGAAAGAGATTATATGGGAAACCATCGATGAGACACTTTCGTCATTGCCCGAAGAGCAAAGGAGTGTATTTATTGACAATGAGTTTGAGGAGATGAGCTTTAAGGAAATTTCCGAAAAAACCGGTATCGGAATCAATACCCTCATCTCAAGAAAACGTTATGCAGTGCTTGCACTCAGAAAAAATCTTGATGACGGGTGTTGCTCCCGGTCCGCGGTATAACCATAAAAAAGAGTGGAAAAGAAAATGCGGCGAATAATACAGGCATGCAATGGACGCTGACCAGAATGTTGCAGCTGCCGGACAGGTTTAATATAAAGCCGGCACAGTTATGTAATAGACTTATTACACTGTTTCGCGTAATAAATATCAGAACAGCTCCAGTCGATAAAGGAATTTTATTACTTTTATGACAGTGTAAATCAATTAAATATCCACGTATGTTTATAAAACTATTTTTCGTTGCTTTAGCTTCATTTTTTGCTATTTACATGGTATGGCTGGTACTTGTGGCAAAAAAATTCTATCAAAAACATATTGGTTTTCTGATGAGACCGGATATAAACTGGATT
>JAPLEC010000261.1 GCA_026391515.1 Bacteroidia bacterium
GAGACAAAAACTGTTATTCATTCATAATTCTTTATCAATTAATTACGTTTAAATATTACTAAAATCTGACAATGGAAATAAAAATCTTAGGCACTGGATGCCCGAAATGCAAAACACTTGAAAAAGTGACACGTGATGCAGTTACTGAAGCAGGTATTGATGCGACAATAGAAAAAGTCGAAGACATCGTTAAAATAATGGAGTACCATGTAATGCATACACCTGTACTTGTCATTAATGAAAAGGTTGTACTCAGCGGACAGGTTCCGACTGTGAAACAAGTAAAAGAAATCCTAATTAAAAATCAATAATATAATTATTATGAAAACGTACAGATTAATAATCGCATTGTTATTGATGGCTCCATTTATTGCGTGTACAGCACAACCATCAAAAAAAGAAGTTAAATCTTCTGCCAGCAACTCTGATAAAATTGAGGCTTACTATTTTCATTTCACCGCGCGTTGTACAACATGCAAAACAATTGAAGCCAAAGCCAAAGAAAGCCTGGAGACTCTTTATCCAAACCAGATCAAACAAGGTTTAATAACATTCCAGTCTATTAATCTCGACGAAGCATCAAGCAAACCCTTGGCAGAAAAACTTGGTGTGTCAGGTCAGACTCTGCTGTTGGTAAAGGGGGATCAGAAAATCAATCTCACTAACGAAGGTTTCATGTATGCTGTTGTTAAACCTGAAAAATTCAAAGAGATAATCAACGAAAAAGTTGATGGTTTGTTGATTAAATAGCCTGATGGAATTTCTCACAAATTTGTTAGAAAACAGCACAATGCCGTGGCTTACGGCATTTTTGCTGGGTTTAATGACTGCCATTAGTCCATGCCCGCTGGCAACCAATATTACTGCCATAGGATTTATAAGCCGTGACATAGAAAATCGTAACCGTGTGTTTATTAATGGTTTGCTCTATACTCTTGGCAGAGCTATTACTTATACAGCATTAGCACTAATTATTTTTCTTGGTGTTGACCAACTTAAATTCTCTGGTTTATTTCAGAGGTATGGTGAAAAATTCATCGGACCATTGCTTGTTATAATCGGGTTTTTTATGCTTGATATCATTAAAATAAATTTCCCCGGATTTAACAAGTTGTCTTCCCGTATGCAGAATAAAAAGAGATGGGGGTACTTCGATGCAGTTTTACTCGGACTGGTATTTGCACTCACCTTTTGTCCTTACAGCGGTGTGCTCTATTTTGGAATGCTTGTTCCTCTGACTGTTACCAGCGCCTCAGGACTATATCTACCGATTGTGTTTGCCATTGCCACAGGGATACCTGTTATTGTCTTTGCTTGGATTATCGCTTATACAATATCGGGCCTAGGAGGCGTGTATAACAAGCTTAAAACCTTCGAGCTCTGGTTCAGACGCATCATTGCGGTTTTATTTATTGCAGTCGGTATATATTACATAATCAGGGTTTACCTGTAATTTTTTTTATTCATAAAGTGAATCATCAATATATATAAAGATTCCTCGCTTACGCTCGGAATGACACTGCTGAAGGGGGTAACCGGGGAAGAGGTGGCAAAATACCAACGTGTTTTGCCACCTCTTCCCAAATCTTTAAAAAATAAAATGTCATTCCGAATGAATCCGCCGACAGGCGGAGAAATGAGGAATCCCATATTTAAAAACCAAATTTTCAAATTAACTGATGGAACTTAAAAAAGAAATAAAAATACTTGCATGGATCATTATTGTATTTGCATTTGCATTCTTTCTTCCGATAGAAAGTGCCCGCTTTAATACGGCAATTGCAGCGACATTGGATCTTGTAAAATGGTATGCACGTGAGCATTTTATATTATGCCTTCTGCCTGCATTTTTCATTGCAGGAGTAATTTCAGTTTTTGTCAGCCAGGCTTCAATATTAAAATATTTTGGTGCACAGGCTAAAAAATGGGTTGCATATACTGTTGCTGCAGTTTCAGGTACAATTCTGGCTGTATGTTCATGCACGGTACTCCCCTTGTTTTCAAGTATTCACAAACGTGGTGCGGGACTTGGCCCTGCTATAGCATTCCTTTATTCAGGACCTGCAATCAATATCCTGGCCATTATTCTGACAGCACGTATTTTAGGATTTGAGATGGGTGTTGCAAGGACCGTTGGTGCAGTATCTTTCAGTGTTTTAATAGGTTTATCTATGGCCTTTATATATCGCAAGGAAGAATGTGCAAAGAAAGAAGAACAAATGAATATTACCGCACCACCTGAGAAACGACCAATGTGGCAGACGGCATTTCACTTTTTTACTCTGGTTCTTATACTTATTTTTGCCAACTGGGGGAAACCTGCCGAAGGAGATACTTCAAGTACATGGTATTATATCTGGGCATATAAATGGTATATCACTGGTTTCTTTGGACTGATGCTTGGATATTCACTGATCAAAATATTAAAAATAAAGTGGCAATGGGTTCTTGCTGCTGTTATTGTCACAGCTCTATCTGCTGTGTTATCTTCAACTTTTATTAATAACCAGAAATTTGTTCCGCTTATTCCTATGGTTGTTGCAATCATTTCATTGAGTGTTATAACTCTTTTAGACAAAAATGATGAAGAAAACAAGGCATGGACCATTGCAACATGGGGCTTTGCAAAATTGATTATACCGTTGCTTGCCCTGGGTGTTGTTGCCGCCGGTTTCCTGTTAGGCTCAACCCATGATGGCAAGACGATTGCAGGGGTAATTCCAAATGAATGGATATCTGCTCTTGTCGGAGGAAATTCTGTCTTTTCAAATTTCTTTGCATCAGTGGTTGGTGCTTTTATGTATTTCGCCACTCTTACGGAGGTACCTATTGTTCAGGGACTTTTGGCAGCAGGAATGGGTAAAGGGCCTGCACTTGCCCTTCTTCTTGCCGGACCATCACTATCATTACCAAGTATGCTTGTTATCGGGAAAGTAATGGGAACACAGAAGACTGTTGTTTATGTGACCCTCGTTGTTGTTTTTTCAACGATTGCAGGCTTGATTTTTGGAGCTTTTTAAAATAGGTTGTACCAGAGCTTGTAGAAGATTAATGACATAATAACTGATATATATATGGTAAGTATTAAGAGAATCTGTGGAGTATTTTTAACTTCATTATCATTCTTTGTTATCAGCTGCAATTCCCAGCCTAAATCTGCTTTTGCAGATAAAGAGGGGAAAAATAATGACACTATTTATAAAGTAACTTTTATTGAACTGGGTTCAGTACGCTGTATCCCCTGCCAGCAGATGCAACCAGTAATGAAGTCAATAAAGGGGAAATATGGTACCCAGGTAAATGTGGTATTTTATGATGTCTGGACAGAGGCAGGAGCCCCTTATACAAAACAGTACAATATTGAGGCAATCCCAACGCAAGTATTTCTTGACAAAGATGGGAAAGAGTACTTCAGACATGTGGGATTTTTCCCCGAAGAAGAGCTTGTTAAAATTCTAAACCAAAAAGGGGTTAAATAATAACCTTATTATCAGAAGGTATACATATTACAGAATTCTTTTCTGAAACCTATGGCCTTATTTTTTCAAATAAACCTAAAAGCTTAGAATTATATATTTCAGCTATCTGCTGTTCATGTTCCCCTATCGGCTTAACAGGTATTAAATCAATCACTTCCGCGGAAGTCAACCCAGACTTGTACATAAGATTCAGGGAGGCAATGATTGTTTCATAAATTGATTTCTTGCTCTCTTCATCTGTGAGGCCTATTTTGCCGCCAATCTCTGCAAGTTCTCTCCACTGGAACCAGAAATAAGTAGGAAGCATTGCCGACATGATGGCATAGCTTTCAAGCTTTTCTTCTGATACTTCAAAGGTGTTCCCAAGGTTTTTGAGAAGGTCAAGAATAACTGATTTCTCAGCAGGATTAAATCCTGCTGCAAATGTGACAGGATTATATCCCTCATTAATATATGAAGTCGCATTAGGTATCAGCCTCGCCAGGTTCTTTACTCAATTTGCGGGAAAAGCTTTTTAAGGTTAGTTAGAACTTCCTCATTTGTGTCAGTAACGATAACTTTCCCGAATTGCACATTTTTATTCTTAAAACCCTGCAGAAGGATCTTTGTGACCCTTCCTCCACCGATAAAACTCAATGATTTACTTCTCATGATTGTATAATTTAATGAGTTCAATTATTATTCTTTATTTCTCCCTTCCGCTTCGCGGAACTTCGTCGCTCTGCTCCTTGTCTCCCGCCCTCCCGTTTTCCCTTCTTTTAAGCTGGCACATACATGATCCTGAAAGACGGGCGCTTATATCAGTTGTCAGAGGCAAGCCATCTCTTTCCCAATCGACAATACCTCCGGCAAGATTTGCAACATTATCATAACCGTGTTCTTTCATAAACAAAACACTTTCTCTGCTTTTCAGCCCTACTGCATCTGCAAAGATTAATATTGTATCTGACGGCAGATCCCGATAATGTTTCTCTAATTCGCTATATGGCAGGTATAGAACTTGGTCGACCAAAAACATTTTGAAGTTGTTCATATAAGGTTCCCTGACATCGACAATTATAGCCCCCTTATTGCATAATTCTAAACTTTCCTTTGGAGTCAGGTTAATAACTTCGTGTGCAAAAAAACCTTTATTTAGAAGTGTTTTATCTACCATTCAATTATTAGGTTTACTATTCATTTTTCGTAACCTTGATTTTCGTAAATTCCTTAAGAGATTTTCTTGCCAGTTTCCAGTTTTCATAGTTGATGCAGTATTGAACTCTTGGAGGATCAAAGCTTCCCTGTATCAATCCGGCATCTTTTAGTTCAGCCATATGCTGCGATACTGTTGAATCAGCCAGAGGTAACTCTTTTGATATTTCATTAAAGCAACAGGTTTCCAGCGATGCCAGATGACGTAATATTACAATCCTGGCAGGATGTGAGAGTGCTTTTGCGAATCTTGCAAGCTTTATATCCTCTTTCGAAAATTGATCTTTTTTAGGCGGGGCCATATTATGGGAAATTATTGACTATCTTATTGCTAATAAATAGCATTTCACCTTCATTAATAAGCTGATTCACGTAATTAGTAAATATACGAATAATATTTTAAATTTATAAAAATTTCAAGTGAAAAGGATTGGTAAAAAGGCTGGGAGATTTCTCGGGATTCGGAATGACAGTGCATGTGAGCTAAGGTATAACCTTCGTTACCCTAAAAGCACCAAGTCATTCCGAGCGGAAGCGAGGAATCTCCAAAGAACAGCAGAATATTATATTATAGCAGCCAGTCTTAATTTCTCCAGATAACTGTCAATATAGGATTCTTTCAATTTTGATTTATACTGCATAACAAACCTGGGGTGCTCAAGCGGTATTATCTGTTCAAAAAATTTATGTTCATAATTCAGCTGCGAAAGGAACTTATAATTTTTACCTGTCCCGAGACAAAAGCATACATCTCTTTCAATACCAAATTCAAGCTGTTTCTTTAAAGATGCAATGATGAAATCCAGTATCAATCCTGTTAATTCCTTGCTGTCATAGTAATTATAATTTATCTCCTTCCCTTTTGAGCCGGCAGATGTGAATCCAAGCGGACTTACGGAACTTATGAAAAAGTCGCCATAGAATTTCTCCGGACCGCCATACTGGTCAATCATTTCATAAATGAATACTGAAGATGTTTCGAAAGACTTTAATCCGGGTATTTTAATACCACATTTTTCTTTTAATCTTACTGTATCGGTAAAAGGTATACCGGTTACACCTGCACCAAACCTGCCGGGATTGATTCCAAGGATTAAATGTCTTGTTTTATTATCGTTGTAAAATTTCCGGTAAAACTGTGAAACTGCAGAAAGAACTTCCGGATTATCCCTGAATGGATTCATTAATGAGATGCACTCCGGCAATGACCCATTAAAATCGAGCTCCATGCAAAAAGAAATTATCTTTTCTGCAAAGATGTTCATTACAAAATGCTGAAAATGTAATTATTATAAAATCAGGAAATAAAGCTGATAACTGAGCTGATTTAAATTCCTCTTAATTCTTCACGCAGCGCACCGAATATTTGTTTGATTTCTCAGCACCATGTATGTCAGTCATATCCTCTGCTCTTGAAATGTCAACTACAGGTTTATCATTTATGATCAGGTAGCTGAAGAATTCTGCATTGTCTGAATCATATTCTGTAGAGGTCCAGTAGTAGCCACTCTCGTCCATTTCTGTAAAAGTTCCCTCATAATCCTGCATTCCGGCTAGCTGAATCCCGAAAGAAACCGGTCCGGATTTTGTTTTTTCCCATGCATCATCTCTTTCAAAATTGTTAATCAGGGATCTGAATTCTGATCCGGAAGGCAGATGCCATCCGTTAGGACATGCCTTTGTGGCCGTTTTCCAGTCATAAAGTACACCATAATCAGCTTCATTGTTCGGATTGTTATCAAAATAAAAGGCACCGTTTCCTTCTGCTTTGAATTTAAGATTTTCTGCCATCCAGGTTCTGTCATCTATTGTAATTGTCCTGTAAACATTTCCATCCCTGGGATCGGTGATTTTATTCTGAGCTGAAAGATTCAGAAAAAGTATTGAAACGACTAAAACTACCAGTATCTTCTTCATCTCTTATATTCTTTTATTAAAAATTAACTTTAAAAAATTCCTGCAAAAATAAATATTCTGATATAAATAACGGGTAATTAAATGAATTGTTATTAACCTTTTAAATAAAATACTAACTCTAAATTCATTTTATTGACTAATAACTACAAATTCAAGAGATTATTTAAATTATTAGAGGAAAAATATTTGTAAATTTGTAGAATAACAGTTCAAATAGAAATATATGATCATTTGGCTTATCATATTTTGAAAAAAGGTACGTTTTTTGATAACTTGTTAGGAAAAGATATTATTTGATTGATTTAATTTAAATTACCATGAAATCACTTTTTATTAGTCTGGTCTGCCTGTTCATTTTCCTGAGTACCTCATTTAGTCAGGATAATTTCAAAGTTATTAAAGTGAACGGGTCTATACTTTTAAGAGCAAAGAATGTTTCTCTTCAAACGGGTACTATTTTTTCAGAGAAAGAAGACTTGCTTTTCAGAACTGAAGATGCTACAGCCGCTGTTATTAATTCCCAGAAAGGCAGGTTGATTCTCACGGCGAATAACCATGACCTTTCGAAGATACAGGCAAATTATCTTCCTGCAATGTATAATGTCAGCACAAGAGGAGGATCATTATCCAATATTGTTGATCTGCAAAATCATTTCTCAGGAAAATATGTCGTTCTCGATAAACATAAAATAGTTATGGATACGGAAGCATTTCCAATGGATGAAGATCATTTTTTCTACCTGCAATATGTATATAAAGGTGAAGAAATACCTAAGAAGCTGGGTTATTCAGGCGATACTCTTATAATTGATAAGAAAGATCTATATTCTGTTGACGGACAGCCAATTCCAAGACCTGATAATACATCAATAAAATTGTTCTACTTAAATGGAAATAAAACAAAAGTACAGATAAGTGAATTCAATCTCATCTTTCCGGATACAAAACAATTGAAAGATGAGGTTAAGATCATTCTTGATACAATGAAAAATCTTCCGCCTAAAGACCAGGTTGGCGAGGTAACAGCTTATATTTATGATCAGTACGGCAAAATTCAAAGGGATAATCTTGTAGCCTGGATGAAGGTTAATCTTGGTTTCCAGATTAAATAATTTCCTGATAATTTATCTTTATTGCTGTTCAGATAGTCTCTCTACTTTTGTATCTTTACGTACCAGATAATAGCATATAGACTATTAACTGGGATTATGAAATATCTTTCAGGTTTATTCTTTTTTATTTTTTTCCTGTGTTCCACAGGAAGAGCACAGGAAGTAATTTACCCTGTAACTAATTATACTACAAAAGATTACGGTCTTAATTTTAATTCTCAAAAATGGTCAGTAGTCCAGGATAACCGGGGAATAATTTATATCGGAACTGAAAGTAACCTGCTTGAATTTGATGGACATTCCTGGAATTCTTCTCCTATTAATAAAATGGCTTACATCCTTTCCCTGGCCACAGATGCTTCAGGAATCTTGTATGCCGGTTCTCAGAATGAATTTGGTTATTTTGCTCCCGACCAGAAAACAGGATTAAAATATTACTCGCTTTCTGATTCCCTTGATATAAATGATACTGAATTCTCCAACATTCGTTATGTAAATGTTTTTTCAGGAGGAGTAGCTTTCCAGGCCGAAGAAAAGCTTTTTATATATACAAATGGGAAAATAAATGTTATTAATCCGGTAACAAAATTTCACACATCTTTTGTTGTAAATGATTTACTGTTTGTAAGACAAAAGGAGGTTGGCCTGATGGTATGGAAAGATGGCAAGTTGAATAAAATCGAAGGAAGTGAAATATTCAAAGCAACAGGCATCTTCCTGATGCTCCCCTTTGGCTCAGGCGGCAAGAAAATACTTATAGGTACACAAGAAATAGGATTCTGGATTTTCGATCCTTCTTCTGAAAATAAATTCCGCCCTTTTATTCTTAAGAAACAAATACTCATTAACAATGCAGAAATATCAGGAGGGGTATTAATGTCTGATGGTTTGATTGCTCTCAGTACGTTCCGTAACGGAATTATTTTAATTAATACAAACGGGGAAATAGTAACAATAATAAATAAGGGAACTGGCCTTCTGGATAATGATGTTAAGCAAGTAATTGTTGATAAGAGTCAGAATCTCTGGCTTGCACTTCAAAACGGGATCAGTACAATTGAATACAGCTCACCAATCTCATTTTATACTGAAAAATCCGGAATTGAAGGATCGGTGCAATGTGTTATCAGACATAAAGGTCTCTTATATGTTGGAACTAGTACAGGACTTTATGTTCAGAATAATAAATCTGAACGAGGAACTCAATTTATTACAGTTTTTAATATTTCATCTCCTGTATGGAGTCTGATTGAAGTTGATGGCAGGCTACTTGCTGGAACTGATGTTGGTATTCTTGAAATTAATGGCACCAATATTGAAAAAATCAGTACCGAAAGATCGTCAACTCTTTATTACTCTCCCGCTATGAAGTTGCTTTTATCGGGAGCTTCTGGTATATCTGTCTTTCAGAAAAGCAGCACTTTCAGAAAAATCAACCTTTTTGAAGAAATCAAATCAGATATTTTTTCAATAACTGGAATTGAACCGGAGAATTCTGATTCATGTGTGATATGGGCTGGTTCAAGAGCTAACGGTATTGCAACAAGGCTAGTTATTCATAAAGACCTGCGAAGAACTATTGATCAATATTTTGGTATTTCTGATGGTCTGGTAGACGGTCCTGTCTACCCATTTAAATATAAAGATGAAATAATTTTCGGTACCAGTGAGGGCTTTCGCAAATTCAAGCATGAAAGTGAAGCTATTAAAGATCTTCCCGATTCATTGAAAAACGATCCTGTCTGGCGGAAAGGAATGTTTTATTCATATCTTGTTACAAGAGATACTATAGGACATTCCGTCTCCTGCTTTATTGACTCTCCTGATAGAGTATGGATATGTGCCGATAATCATTTGGGTTACATCAATAAAAATGATACGGATAATTTTATCAACGCACCCTTCAGAGGTATTGATGCTAAAATTAATTCAATATATCCTGAGAATAACGGCATTTGCTGGTTTGCAACAACTGAAGGACTCATCCGCTATGATCTGAACTCCGGCAAGGATTATTCAGCTGATTTTTTATCCTTAATCAGGAAAGTAACTGCCACCCGTACTGATTCAATCCTTTTTGCCGGGACGAATTTTATAACAGATTCTGACAAGATTAAAATTACAACATCACAACCTGATTTATTCAAACCAGTTCTGGCTTACCGGAATAACTCCCTTAGATTTGATTTTGCTGCTCCATTTTATGAATATCCCGATAAGATGTTTTTCCTGTGTCGGCTTGAAGGATTTGACTCAACCTGGACAAACCTGGGTCATAGCTTTTACTATCCATATACTAACCTGCACGAGGGAAATTATACTTTTCGTGTCAGAGCTCAAAATGTTTATGGACATAATTCCGATGAGGCTCTCTATAGCTTTACAGTCCTGCCACCATGGTACAGGTCGTGGCCGGCATATATTAGCTACGGTATATTATCATTATTAACTGTTTGGATTATTGCCACATTATATTCAATCCGTCTTAAACGTGAAAATATACGGCTGGAGGGAATTGTCAGAGATAGAACTGCAGAGGTTGTCCGACAAAGAGATGTCCTTGAACATCAGAATAAAGAGATTGAGGACTCGATCCGTTATGCAAGCAGGATACAGAATGCAGTATTGCCTGCAGATCACGACTTTGCCGGATTGATTCCGGAAAGTTTTGTTTTTTTCAAACCTCTTGAGATAGTGAGCGGTGATTTTTATTGGATCAGTCAGGTGGAAAGTAAATTGATCATTTCAGCTGCCGACTGCACTGGTCATGGTGTTCCCGGTGCATTTATGAGTATGCTGGGTGTGGCATTCCTGAATGAAATTGTGAACAAGGATCATTTTACCCGTCCGGATCTTATTCTTAACAAATTAAGGGATAAAGTCATCGAAGCACTTCAGCAACAGGGAAAATCAGGTGAAGCTAAAGATGGGATGGATATAGTTGTGGTATGCATTGATGAACAAACTAAAAAGTTAAGTTATGCCGGAGCATATAATCCTTTGATTATGATCAGAAATGGAGAATTGTCGGAAATATCTGCTGATAAGATGCCAATAGCTATTTACGATAATATGAAAGAATTTACCATGCACGAGATTTCAATAGCTACTGGCGATTTGTTTTATTTCTACTCAGATGGCTATGAAGATCAGTTCGGAGGTCCAAATGGTAAGAAATTAAAATCAAAACGGTTTAAACAGCTTCTCCTGGATAATTATGACAAACCATTGAAAGATCAGAAATTGATTCTTGAAAAATCATTTGAAGAGTGGAAAGGTAATCTGAAGCAGGTCGATGATATTGTCGTTATCGGAGTAAAAGTATGAAATTGTCGTGCAAGTCTAGCAGTCCTGCGTTCCTACAAGTAGTTTTACTTTTTTACCTTCCTCTATAAGGTTACTTCCTATAAATATGTAAATTTGTGCGCTTCATTAAGCGGAGTTTATTTCAATGGCAGACGATAAATTAATTAAACCGTACGGCGATAAACAGATGTCTTTTGATAAGCGCTACCTGGAAATGGCTCTGATATGGGCTCGGAATTCGTATTGTATTCGCCGTCAAGTCGGTGCATTGATAGTAAAAGGAAAAATGATTATTTCCGATGGCTATAACGGGACTCCAGCCGGCTTTGAAAACGTATGCGAAGATGAGAACAACGTTACAAAACCGTATGTTCTTCATGCCGAAGCCAATGCAATTACTAAAGTGGCTAAATCAAATAATTCAAGCGAGGATTCAACACTTTATGTTACTACATCTCCATGTATGGAATGTGCAAAGCTTATTATTCAGTCAGGAATTAAAAGAGTTGTTTATTGCAACAGGTATCGTATTACTGACGGGCTTGATCTGCTGAAACGTGCCGGAATAAAGCTGGTATATATTGATCCGGAAAATGACATCTATGAACAACAATAATTCAAAAAGGAGTATTTTTCTTCCATTACTCCTTGCTTTATCAACAGTCTTTGGTATTCTGATCGGGATTTATCTTCCAAGGCAGAATGATAATCGGCAACATTTAGGCCTGAGATTAAAAAATGATAAGATCAACAACGTTCTTAACATAATCGAATCAGATTATGTTGATACAGTTAATCGCAATGAGCTTGTCGAAACAGCTATTCCGGCTATTCTTAAAAAGCTTGATCCTCATTCGTTATATATACCTGCTAAAAATCTTACCCGGGCAAATGAGTCTCTTCTGGGTAACTTTGAAGGAATCGGTATTTCATTCAATATGCTTACTGATACTGTACTGGTAATCAGTACAATACCCGGCGGTCCGTCAGAAAAGCTTGGCCTTATGGCTGGTGATAAGATCCTTTACGTTAATGATTCACTTATTGCAGGGAAAGGAATAAGCGATGAAAAAGTTGTGGAAATGCTTAAGGGTCCCAGGGGAACAGTTGTAAAGGTAAAAATCCTTCGCAAAGGATATAAAGAACTCCTGTCATTTGATATAACACGTGATAAGATACCCATTTACAGCTTGGATATTGCTTATATGATCAACGACAACACAGGATTTATCAGAATTAACAACTTTGCCGAGACAACCTTTGATGAGTTTATGAATGGACTCAGGGAACTTAAAGGTCGGGGTATGACAAAACTTATTATCGACCTGAGGGGAAATTCCGGAGGAGTTATGGAAGCTGCGATTCAGATAGCTAACCAGTTACTTAAAAAGGGGCAATTGATTGTTTATACAAAAGGTCGTGCTCAAGCTCGTAACGATTTCATTGCTACCGGAAAAGGGGAATTTGAAACCGGCGATCTTACAATACTTATTGATGAAGGGAGCGCTTCAGCAAGTGAAATTCTGGCTGGCGCCATCCAGGATAACGATCGTGGAACAATCATCGGCAGACGATCATTTGGTAAGGGATTAGTCCAAGAACAAGTTGACTTACATGATGGTTCAGGAATGAGACTTACTGTTGCACGTTATTATACTCCGACCGGAAGATCTATCCAGAAACCTTATAATAAAGGATTTGAAGAATATTATAATGATTTAATTATCAGAGGGGACAGACACGAGTACGAGAATTCTGACAGCATCCATTTTGCTGATTCGCTTAAATTCACAACGCCAAGAGGAAGAACTGTATATGGTGGTGGTGGAATAATGCCCGACAAATTTGTACCTGTTGATACTTCCGGGATTTCAACTTATTTTCTGAAAGTAAGGCCTTTAATTTACCAGTTTGCATTAAAATATACTGAAAATAACCGCGAAACTCTGAAAAAATTCACTGAATCGGGGGAGCTTGAAAATTATCTTAATAAGCAGGGACTCCTTGATCAGTTTATCCGTTATACTTCCGACAATAAAATTAAAACGGATCCTGAGGGATTAAAAATTTCAGGTAATGTTATTCATGTCCAGTTAAAAGCATATATCGCCCGTAATATTTTGGATAACAAGGGATTCTATCCTATCTGGGAACAGATTGACACTACACTTAAATATGCTATTGAGTATTTGAAGAAGTAGAGGGAGTTCATGTGCATTTTCTTATAAACTCGGTTATTACTTTCATCGATTTCTCTTCTTCCTCAATAAATCCTAAGTGTCCTGAATTTCTAAGTATTACCACTCTTGCATTGGCAGGTAACTTTACTTTAGCCTGAATCTGCTTACAATTAATATAATTATCCATTGATCCCAGAATCCAGAGGCAGGGCACTTTTCCTGATTCCATAACTGATAACCTTGAAGGTCGGGCCATCATGCCTTTAAGTACCGCTATTATTCCTTCACCTTTAATTGATAAGGCGATTTCTTTTGATTTTTGGAAGGCATCTGAGAATTCCTGAAGATTAGATGCGGCATACATTCTGAAAATATTATCCGGAATCATCAGATCTTTATTCCCTTCTTTTACAAGGGATATTTCCCGTTCTCTTTTCTCAAGAGTCTCCGGTGAATCAGCAAAAGGCTGGGAATGAAACAAACAATATCCTGAAAGCATACCAGGGTAGAGTTCTGTAAAGGCAAGAGTAATATAACCACCCAGGGAATGTCCGAT
>JAPLEC010000195.1 GCA_026391515.1 Bacteroidia bacterium
AGTGCCGTTTTCATCAGTAGAGTTTACAATGTTAAGCTCTGATATTGAATAGTTTATAATCAGTGAGTTATTTGATGACACAACACTATTCTTTTTCACATCTCGTTCAAGACGGTATTTATAATTCTTTCCTGTCTGGCCGGATGCTGTTGTGGCAATGATAAAAAAAAATGCCAGTAATTTGACCTGTATATTTTTCCCTAAACGCATCAGTGTTAATTAATTAACGCAGTCCCCTAAATTCCAAAGGCAAGTTATTAAAATTTCAATATATAACGAATGTGAGAATAATAAATTTGATTAAAATAATAAGATTTGTATTTTTATAGTTGATTTTGTTACATGAACATGCAAAGTGCCATGAAAAAATTCATTGTATTATTAGTTTTAAGCTCTTTGGGTTTGGGATTATTTGCCCAGGTAAATAAATATGGGACTCCGGTTGCAAAGAGCTACAGCATGCAGATTACTCATGGCACCGAATATAACTGGTCAATTACTAAAGATAAATTCGGCTCAGTATATTTTGGAAACGATGATAACCAGGTAATAAAATATGACGGCAGCAATTGGACAACAATCCCTTTAAGTAAGGAGAATACTACAATTGCCAGGGCTTTGGGTACTGATCAGAATGGAATTATTTATGTCGGTGGCTTAAATGAATTCGGATATATTGAACCCGATTCATCCGGCAAGCGTGCATATGTTTCATTGTCGGGACAGATCTCTTCTGCCAGGAATCTGACCTCTCTCAGCATGAGCGATTCAGCAAAAGCAAAATATGCAGAACCTTCTAATCTGAACATTGGAGAGATTCAGTCACTTATTGTTAAAGATTCAAAAGTCTATTTTCTAAGTGCGGGTACCCTGATAATATATAATACAGTTGATGGCGATCTTAGTTATATAAATCTCAGGGATCTTGGTTACAGGCAATTTTTAAGGATATTCTCTATTAATGATAAAATCATCCTTGCCAGCAATAATTATGGAATTTTTGAATTTAAGGACGGAAAAATATTACAGATGCCAAATGGCAGTTTCTTTAAACAAAAGAGATGCTTGTCAATTCTACCTCATCAGAAAAATAAGGTAGTTATCGGAACAGTGAGTTCAGGTATTTTTCTTTATGATTATTCTGATGGCTCCATTGACAGCAGTTTCGTTGATCGGAAATTTTTCGACTTCTTTAAAACATTGCAGGTTTATTGCGGAGTGAAACTCGTAACAGGTGAATTAATCTATGGCACTTTAACTGATGGTATCTATATTATCAGTGATAAAGGTCAGTATATAGGACATTGGACCAGCAAAAACACTGACTTGTTGGATAATGTCATCACAGCGATCTATGCTGATCCGGATGCAAATTCTGAGTTATGGATCGCTGCAGACGGGTCAGTTACCAAGGCTTATGTAAACCTTCCTTTTACTCAGATTTCCGAGAAAGCAGGAATCGATGGAAGCGTAAACAATTTCTGCACCTTTAATGGATCTCTATATATCGCCACTGACAAAGGTTTATTTAGGAGCACCACAGACGAAGAGGGAAGCAGGATGTTCAAACAATTCGCTGGTATATCCTCCCAGATTCTACCGGTGAATGTTGCAAAAGTTGCGAATGACAGTTTTCTTCTTGCCGGATCGCTACTTGAAGGAGTTTATAAGATAAGTACAAACGGAAAAACAGAAATCCTTAAGGGGAATATCATTGATGCGGATATACCGAACCTGAAGCAACCATTTATTGCCAGGAGCATTTTCCAGTCAAATGTAAAAAAGAACAGATTTTATTTTGGAATGACAAATTCTGCAATCCGGGTTCTGGAATATAACCATGGATTATGGAAATTTGTCTCCAATGTAAAAGGACAGAAAGGTTATGCTGATTATCTGACCGAACTTCAAAATGGCGATCTGATATTTGAAACCATGTTTCCCGATGGTCTTTACAGATTGCATTTAAATGATACAGTTCCTGTTAAATATACTGCTAACCAGGGAGTTCCGGATAGCAGTCTTAACTTTCTCAAAGAATATAACGGATCATTATGTTTGACAACCGGAGCCGGCATCTTTAAGCTGGATGAGAAAAACGATAAATGGATTCCGTTCGACGAAATGACAGGTGGCTATACAAAAAACAAGAATGTCGATGGTTTTACAGCTGAAAAAAACGGGAACTTGTGGCTTACAATTAAAGAACAGAGATTTTACGATGTCCTCTTCACACATGAAAATGATAGCATGGTAATGTATAAAGGTGGTGCTCTTGCTATTCTTCCTAATCTGGAATTCTTCTGTATAAATTCTATTGACGGACGTGACTGGTTTACAAAATTCAAAAGCCTGTATATCGTTGATAGAGAAAAACTTAAACTTAAACTTCCTGAAGCTCAGACACTTCTGACAAAAATCGTTGTATTAAGCCATGGAAAAGATTCTTTGGTTATGAATGAGACATTTTATAAAAATGGACCAAATGGACGGAGGTATCCGGTAGTTTCAAATCTAGACCAGAAGCCACCTGAATTCAACTACAAATATAATTCACTATCGTTCTTCTGGACAACACCCTATCTGATCCAGGAAGAGGATATATTATACAGCTATATGCTGTTAGGATATGATGATAAGTGGTCTAACTGGGAAAAAATAAGTTACAAGGACTATACTAATCTCTCTTTCGGAAAATACACTTTCAAAGTAAAAGCAAGGACAGTTACGGAAATTGAATCAAAGGAAGCTGAATATAGTTTTATTATTCTCAAACCATGGTATCTTACACCCTGGATGATAATACTTTACATCATAGCAACAATATTATCTGTTCTTGGAATTATTGCAGCATATACAAAGAGATTAAAGAATGAAAACATCCGGCTTGAAGGGATTGTGGCTGAAAGAACTGCTGTTGTGGTCAAACAGAAGGAAGAGTTGGAATCAAGCATTCACTATGCAAGACGAATACAGATGGCTTTGCTTCCTTCAGAGTCTATACTAACTGAGAACATAAAGAATTACTTTGTCCTTTTCAAACCAAGAGATATAGTCAGCGGCGATTTTTACTGGATGGAGAAAAAAGGAGATAGACTTTATATTGTGGCAGCCGATTGTACAGGCCATGGCGTTCCAGGTGCATTTATGAGCCTTCTCGGTATGTCATTCCTCGATGAAATAATTGATACGGAATCTGCTCCACGGGCTGACTTCATTCTTAATCGGCTTCGTCTGCATGTCACTGAGTCATTAAAACAGGTTGGAGGAGAAGATGAAGCAAAAGATGGTATGGATATAGCATTGCTGGTAATTGATTTCAATTCAAAGCATATCGAATTTTCAGGAGCTTACAATCCTTGTTTCAGAGTTAGAAAACTTACTGAAAATGAAGCTGTGAAATATAAAGACGATTCAACAGAAATGCCCGATGGAACAATGTCGAACGGAAAATATCTTCTTGAAACAATATTTGCAAGCAAAATGCCAATCGGAATATCTTCGAAAATGAATGAAGATTTTGTCTTTTATGACTGGGTTCTTGAAAAGGGAATCTCTTATTACCTCTTTTCTGATGGATATATTGACCAGTTCGGTGGAGAACATGGCCGTAAGTTTATGAAGAAAAACTTTAAAAAGTTTATCCTCGAAATTCAGGATTACCCCATGAACAAACAAAAAGAACTGCTTGAAGAGAACCTCAGAAACTGGATGGGACAGACACCTCAGATTGACGATATCCTCGTTATGGGGATAAGAACTGAATGATACCCCGCAAAAAGAAGCTAAAATATGATAACTAATTCATTAATAAAGGTTAATAGAATTATTGCTTTCTTAATATTTATTGCCATGACTACTTCGACTTTTTCCCAGAATAACCCTGCCAGTGATAAGATCAGTACTTCTGCAGGAGACGTTGAAATGTATTTTATAGGACATGGGTCACTGATGTTCAAATTGAACTCATTTGTCATCCATATTGATCCTGTCCGCTCTTCAGGTAACTATGATAATCTTCCTCAAGCTGATCTCATCCTGGTTACCCATGAACACTACGATCATCTCGATGCCAGCCTGATCGAAAAACTGCGTAAGCCGGAAACAGTTTTAATAGGTAACCAAAATAGTGCTGATCAAGTAAAATGGGCCCAGGCCATGAAAGCTGGGGATAAAAAGGTAGTCAAAAACATTACTGTTGAAGCTGTCCCGGCATATAATATAGTTAATATGCGGGCACCCGGATCCCCTTTCCATCCGAAAGGAACTGGTAATGGATATATTCTGACTATAGGAGATAAGAAGTTCTATATCGCGGGTGATACAGAAAACACTCCTGAAATGAAAGCGCTTAAAGATATAGATGTTGCTTTCCTTCCAATGAATCTGCCTTACACTATGACTCCTGAAATGGTCGCCGATGCTGCCAGAGCATTCAAACCAAAAATATTGTATCCATACCATTATGGAGATACAAATGCTGAAGAATTAGTTAAGCTATTGAAGGACACAGATATAACAGTTAGAATCAGAGACTTGAAATAAGAATACATGAAAAGAATAAACAGAAGAGGATTCTTAAGGACAGGAATAACGGGGGCAGGAGCGATAGCGCTCTCTCCATCCGTCTTGTCAGCAGTATCGCCGGTTCAGGAAAAAAATGTCATATACCGTACTCTTGGCAAAACAGGTTTAAAAGTGCCTGTAGTCAGTTTTGGTGTGATGCGATCCGACAATTCAAGCCTGTGCAAGGCAGCTTATGACAAGGGGATAAAACTTTTTGATACAGCTAACGGATACCAGGGTGGCAATAACGAAACAATGCTGGGTAATTTGTTCAAAGATCATCAAAGAGATTCTTTCTTGCTTGCAACAAAGGTCCCTCCAAACACTAGCAGGGAAGGTAAGATAACTGATCAAACAACTCCTGAGAGATTTCTGGAATTATTTAAAACAAGTCTTTCACGTCTGCAAATGGATTATGTCGATATCCTTTATATACATGATGTCAGCAATCCTGAATTACTTGAATATAAGCCGATAGTAAATGCACTAGAAAAGTTGAAGAAAGATGGAAAAACCAGGTTCATAGGATTTTCTACACACAGAAATGAACCTGTAGTTATAAATGCTGCAGCTGATTCCGGAGATTGGGATGTGATTTTGACTTCATATAATTATAAACAGGCTTATGTTACTGAATTGACGGCAGCTATTAAAAAAGCTGCTGATGCTGGCATAGGCATTGTTGCCATGAAAACACTTGCAGGAGGAGGATTCCTTGACAGGGAGAGAACAAAACCAATGAATACTACGGCAGCATTGAAATGGGTCCTGTCAAATCCGGCTGTCTGTACAACAATTCCCGGCATGACAAGTTTTGATCAGCTTGAACTTAATTCAAAAATCCTCGAAGACATCACGCTTAATGAACAGGAAAAAACCGACTTGCTCGCGGATATCTCTGAACCAGGACTCTTTTGCTCCGGCTGCAAGCAATGCAGCCAGGCATGTCCGTATAACCTTCCGATTCCTGATCTGATGCGTGCTTATATGTATGCTTATGGTTATTCTCAGCCATCATTGGCACTGGGTCTTCTTAAGGATTTGGGGATATCCGGCAATCCATGCAGCAATTGTGATGTTTGCAACGTTCAGTGTTCCAGAAACTTCCAAATAAGAGAGAAGATTACAGATATTTCAAGACTTGCAGATATTCCTGCAGATTTTCTGTCCTGATTATATACCTTTCACTTATTACAATTCATCTTAAAATGAAAAATAAAATCCTCATGGGCTTGTCTTTTGCCCTTCTTTCATGTTTTACTTATGCGCAGGAAGTTACATTTCCTGAACTGGAAGGCTTTAAGAAAATAACAAAGTATCCTGTTTATGTACCGGAAAACCTCTGGGATTTCATAGATGGTGCAGCTGACACTTACCTGGCCCTCGGCTTTGTTGACCTTCATGTAGTCGAATATAAAAAAGGGAAAGAGATAATAAAGCTTGAAATATACCATCACAGCAATCATACGATGGCTTTCGGAATTTATGCTTCAGAACGTTCGCCTTCTTACAGATTTATGAATCTTGGATCGCAGGGTTACATCGCTGATGGTGCTATTAATTTTTTTAAGGGCAACTATTACGTTAAGCTCAGAACATATTCAAAAAAACCGAAAATACTTCATTCTGAAGAATCATTGGCACAAATGGTAGCAGGAACGCTTGAAGGTGAAGCTGATATGCCATCTATGCTTTCTCAGTTTCCTGATGAAGGGAGAAAGAAAAATGAAGAAACTTATATTAATGAAAGCGTGCTTGGCCAGGAATTCTTAAAAAGTGCATTTAAATCTGACTATCAGGTTGATAATGACAATTTTAGTATATTCCTGATAAAATCAGAATCTCCGAAAGAAGCGCTCAAAACAGCAACAACTTACTTAGCCACAGCAGGTATTGAAGCTGGTCAGTCAGACAATGGAAAATTTGTTTTTACCGATGGATATAACGGAACAATTTTCCTTTCGTGGAAAGAAAACACGATTGTGATAATCTCTGGTCTTGCAAAAGACCAGGCAGGTATTGCAGATAAATATACTTCTGCAATTCTTCAGTAAGGCATCAGGTGTACCAGGGTCTCTGCCTCTCTTTCAGATCCGACAATATCTCACAGGCTGTATTAACATCATCAACTATCTGAAAGTCGAACATTCCGACACATATAAAATCTGCACCATTTTCAAATGCATACCGGAATCCGTCCTTTGGTAAAATTGCTCCTCCTGCAAGGACCTTGAATGCAAACCATGGCTTTTTGATCTCTTTCATGTATTCTGCTGTCTGAACAGGAAAAAGATCAAACATGTTATCGTGGATTTTATTGTGGTCCAGATATCTGTTTGCATCAACGCTGAATTCTACTCTCTCTGCCTCCGGATGTGCTGACCAGTATTTGTCGTGATGAAAGGTCTTTACATAAAAATCTGTCGGAATCCCTTCTCTTTCACATGTTTTTACTACTTCAAGAGCATGTCCTCCGCATCCGGCCAGATAACCTTTCTTTTTAATATACTCAATTGCTGAAGCAAGCTCCTTGATTTTTCCTTCCCGTACATAATGATCAGCCACACCACCCTGAATGTAAAGCATTGTAGCTCCATTTGCGATAGCCAGGTCAATATCACCGAAAAAATTATCGTCGGGCAGGTATGTTTGACAGATTGTCTGCATTTTCCCACCATACAGTTTAAGGTATTTGTGGAAAACAGGAAAATTTGGATTTGTAATGAATGAAGTATTGATACCTGCCATTTCACCCAGATGAAACGTTTCAAGAATTTTCTGGTCAGTATTATAGGCTTTAAATAAGGTGTTTGCATAAAGCAGGTCGCGTGCATGTGCATAACCGCTGATCAGGTTGCATCCCATTATCATCCTTGTGATTTCCAGGTTCCCGATCTTGCCTTTTGGAAGCTCGCCTTTGAGATCTGAAATATGTTTGTAAGTTACCTGCGGAAGCGTAGCACTCGAAACACCATCAACCTCTGGCTGTAAAATATTCTTAATAAATGCACCAGCAAAGCCTGCAAGAAAAGGCAAGCCGGCTAATCCTTTCAGCAATTCTCTTCTTCGATTTATTTCTGCAGGCTTAATATCTTCTTCTTTGACCGGAACTTTCTCTTCAACGGGTTTTTTCTTTTTTATCAGCTGATCCAGCCCGAAAAACTGGCCCGACCTTGTAAATGCAAGAACAAGAAGACACACCAGTTCTATAAGGTTCTTATTGACAATCAGATAATTCCCTTCAGTTGCAGCCCCATAGCTATAACCTCCAAAAGGTGGATATGCCAGGTAATACATCACCAGCATAGTGATTCCTGCCCACGAGGCAAACTTTGTGAAAATACCGAGGATCAGAGCAAGTCCGATCAGAGTCAGACCCCATTCATTGGCAAAATTGATGATCTGTATTCCGGTATCTCCCGAAGCCATCCATCGGAAGAGGTCTCCGAAGATCCACCTCGATCCTTCCAGATATGGTCGCGCCGTCCATGCCGGATTAAATATCTTGGTAAGCCCTTCATACAGAAAATGCCAACCAATAGTGATCCTTAAAAGCGCCAGCAGAACCGGAACAATTTTGTTTTTTACCACAGACGGAATCATGATTTCAGTTTTTAACGAAGGTTTTTATTGATTATAGTAGTTTCATAGTTTTTAGATTATTTGAATTTAGCCTCTGTCATAATTTGGTCTATAACTAATTAAGCTTTGTTTGTTACTTTTTCAAGTCTTTTAAGAACCGAAAAGATAAATGCTGCTGAAAGGGAACAAAACACTACAAGAATAAGCCAGAACGCCCATAGAGGGATCCTGGCCCACAATAATCCAATTAATCCGACAGCATAGTTGCCTACTGCAGTTGCTGCAAACCATCCCCCCTGGGCAGAACCTTTCAAATGTGGCGGTGCAACTTTAGATACGAATGATATACCAATAGGACTCAGGAAAAGTTCAGCTATTGTTAGTGTGAAATATGTTGAAATCAGCCAATATGGTGATAAAAGTATATTTTCCCCGGCTCTGGTTTCAGATAGTTCTTTAGGACTGTAACCAATAAGGCTCAGAGACCCGATAACGAGTATCAGGAAAGCACAAGCCGTAATTATCATTCCAATTCCAATTTTTTTAGGAGATGAAGGCTCCTTACCTTTCCTGCCTAACCAGCTGAATATACCAACTACAACTGGTGTTAAAGCAACAATAAAAAACGGATTAAAATGTTGAAACTTTTGTGGAGTAAAATCGTTAGACTCCCCGTATGTTCTTAACCTTAAGTAAGCCAGTATTGCAAACACTATGAAAACCATTCCTCCGATGAGCCGGCTTTTATTTGAATTGTTTTTCCTGAAAACAAAATATAGACCAACTATGGAAAGGAAAATCGGAAGAAGACCAAATAAATCGAACCATAAATTCGTAAATTTTCCTACATGATCAATAATGTAATCACGCGCAAATATTGTCATTGCTGCTCCATTCTGGTGAAATGCCATCCAGAAGAAGATAACTACAAAAAAGACAAGTCCTAAAGCAATCAACCTTTCTCTGACTTGTTCAGGTGGCATTGTCACAACCTGATTTTTATGTGTCTCACTTGCAGCTTTTTGTTTCTCAGTCATATCTGCTTGTTTGTAATATTTTCTTAATCCCCAGAACACAATCATCGATATAATCAAGCTGATACAGGCTACCCCAAATGCGTAATGGTAAGATGTGCTTAAAGCATTAATATAAGTAGTTGCAAATTCATTAAGGTTGTTAAATTTAGCAGGTTGAGCTGCTGCTAATTCTGTCAGACGATGAACCACTGATGTATCTCCATTAAGAAATTTATGTGCCAGAGCAGGTATGTCACCTTTATAAAAGAGATTATATTTTTTAAGGATCATGTTACTGACAAAGTCTGCGGCGGTGGGTGCAAACATTGCTCCGATATTAATACCCATATAAAAAATATTGAATGCATTATCACGATTTTTGCTGTATTTTGGATCATCATACATGCTCCCCACTAATGCTTGCAAATTTCCCTTAAATAAACCTGTTCCAATAGCTATTACAGCAAGAGCAGTCAAAACAAGTACTAAACCGCCGCTTTGAACCGAAGGTATTGCTAACAATAAGTAACCAACAAACATCACTACGAGGCCAATACTGATAGTCTTTCCATAACCAAGAACCTTATCGGCTATTATACCTCCAAATAGAGGCATAAAATACACCGCTGCAAGAAAAATTGAAAAAATTTGAGTAGCTGTCGCAGCAGAATAACCATATTTTGCCTGAAGGAATAAAGTAAAAATTGCTAACATAGTATAGTAACCAAACCTTTCACCCATATTGGCAAAAAAGGATACAAGCAATCCTTTGGGGTGATTCTTAAGCATATTCAGTTATAGTTAGTTAATAATTAATTGTTTCAGCACGGGTCATAATTAAAATCAAACGACCGCAAACAAATATATTAATCTTTTTTTATTAATGCCTG
>JAPLEC010000213.1 GCA_026391515.1 Bacteroidia bacterium
GAATCGGGACGACTTGTTTTCAGGATTGCATCACTGTTCTTAATCAATGCCTTGTCGATATAAACTTTTTCGTAATTAATTGAATCATTGCTTATTGCAGGATTATAATCGATTTTACTGTTTCTTGATGTGATGAGATAGACAGGGTATGCTTTTATATTCTTGTTGATCTGCATGGAGACAAAACCAATCTCTTCGTCGAGCTTGGAAGGGAACCATCTGTTGTTTATGAATTCGTAATCCTGCCGGAACTTGAAATCAATAAGGCCTTTTTCATATGGTTCCGTAACGATGTTTTTTAGTGCATAGCCATTTGAACTTATATAGAGCCTGCCTTTAAGACTATTAAAATTCGAACCTTTTTTTGGATGAAACTCAATGACATAAACCGTATCTGTAATATTTTCCAGTGTATCTTCGAGGGTAAAGCTGTAGCTTCTCAGGCACTCATCAGAAAGAGGGCTCAGGTATTCATCAATAGTTTTATCGTCTGATACAGGTATTTGAAACAGGGAAATATTATCGTTATAAAATGAAATTGAATTATGGAATACTGATACAAAATACTGGCCAAATAACGGATTTTCAAACCCGGAAGTCTTGATTGCAATTACCTTGTTGTCTGTCCGGTTATTTACCCTGGAACATAATACTACTGATTCGGAGATGAAGCTTGCGTGTTTATTTATATCCCTGTTCTTCCTTATAGTGGCACTATCGCTCGCTGTTGCATTAATGGATAATTTAAGATTGAAAATGGTTTTCAGATAGCATTGATACCTGTATTTCTCATAATTTTCAAAATTATTCTTCTCCTTGTTCTTAAGAACTTTTTTAATAATCCTTATCGCCGGGTTGTTGGCCGCAGTAATAGTTATCTCTCTGATATTCACAGTATCAATTCTCAGTTCAACAATAAAATTGGACAGATTTATTTCAGGAGTTATCGGTATTCTTTTCTGTTCATATCCGATACACGAGACCAGGATGCTTTTAACATCTTTGTCAAATATTTCAAATTTTCCATGAACATCTGAGATCACCCCTCTGAGTACAGATTGCTTCTGGTATGTTACTGATGCAAAGGCAATTGGCAATTTTGAGTTTTTTTCAACAATAATACCTTTGATATAAGCCTGAGGAAAAGCAGATATATTTATTATTATACTGAAGAAAAGGAAACAAATATATTTTTTTCTTGGCAAGAGTGTTCGTATATTTTATTGTAAATGAATAAATTAAAATGTTTTGCCTAATCTCAGAGCAACAACATATGGCACAAATGCAAAGTTCTCCCAGTCAGTTTCTAAATAATTGATAGTTGTGTTAGAGTCTGATTTATATGTATATGGCAAACCTTTACTCTGAATTAAACCAACTAAATCGACCAGCTCCAGTGTGGCCCGACAAAGAATTTGTCGGCAATATTCCTTGTTTTAGGATAATACTTAAATGCAACAGGAACCGTATATGATAGTTTCATGTCGCCGCCTCCCAACAGCAAATTAGATGCTACTCCCAGGTTTGTCAATCTGATTCCGGCTACAATACCAAAACCATAGTGGCTGTCATTCTTCTGAATTATAAACTCTCCGGTAACTGTCGGTCCCATGGTAGCAAATCCCAGCGGATCAAATGAAAATTCAAAACTATCATCTTTTGAAGTTCTTAATGCCTTTTTATTCTCTTTTTCCTGAAAAGTATTGTAACTGAAACTGGTCACTTCATCTCTCCCGATATTGGTGCTGATTTTCTGATTTTTTCTTGCCATATTAAAATAGATTCTGGCACTATCAATGCTGGTTATCTTAACATTCAGTGAATCTCCGTTTTTCAACAAAATCAGATCCTGCGATTTTAAGGTGAATTGAAAAATAAAAATGCTTAATACAGATATTACAATTATTTTCATGATTTTGATAATTAGAGGATTAATTTAATTGGTTTTTTGTTTTATCAAAGTTACACTTCAATTAAACCAAAATCAATTTTATTTTGATTAATTTAAAATTTCATTCCCTCCTTTGTAACAATAAATTAATTGCAGTAATTTAATCATCTTTAATTTTTACAGTTCAGAACTGAGTATTGAAAACCTAAAAAGGCTGATAATATGAAAATCAAATTAATGATTCATGCTGGGGTTATTATCGTTATTTTTTTTCTCATGATTTCATGTTCAAGAAAACAAACTGTCATTCCCCTCACTGAACTCGATCTGTCAAAAATGGAACAGGGGTATGGAAGACCTCATATTGATCTGTCAGTTACCAATAATCCGCTAAGTATTGCAGGAAAGACTTTTGCGACCGGAGTCGGGACACATGCATCGAGCCGTATTGATATTGACCTTGGAAGAAAACCTGCAAGATTCACAGCTTTCACCGGAATTGACGATGCAGCTTTGAACAGACGCGGCTCTGTGAATTTTGTAATATCAGGCGATGATAAAACCTTATGGGAATCGGGTACTATGAGCCCCGGCGATGCTGCTAAACATGTCGATATTGAATTAAATAAAGTGAAGATACTTTCACTGATAGTCCGGGATGCCGGCGATGGAATTGATTATGATCATGCCGACTGGGCTGAAGCTTCATTTACTACAACGGAGAAAATAAAGGCGACTGGACCCCGTGAAGTAATAACTGAACCTAAGATAATTCTGACTCCGAAACCAGGGATTCAACCACGGATAAACGGAGCTAAAATATTTGGTGTGAGACCAGGTTCTGCTTTTCTTTTCACAATTCCTGCAACGGGAGAAAAACCTCTGAAATACGAGGTATTGAATCTTCCGGAAGGTCTTGTTTGTAATGCGGCTACAGGTCAGATAACAGGTGTTATTAAAGAGCCTGGTGATTACCTGGCAACCTTCAGGGTGACAAATAAATCAGGTTCGGCTGAACGGCAATTCAAAATTGTCTGTGGCAGCGAGCTTGCTCTTACTCCTCACATGGGTTGGAACAGCTGGTACGTCTGGGAGAATCATGTCACCGACAGCATAATGAGGAAAGCTGCCGCCGCGATGGTAAGCTCGGGAATGATAGATCATGGATATATGTATGTAAACATTGACGATTGCTGGTCAATAAAACAGACTTCAAAAGACTCAAGTCTGCTTGGAGAGCCTCGGGATAAAAACGGAATGATCAACTCCAATAAGAGATTCCCCGACATGAAATCAATGACAGATTATATTCATTCACTGGGTCTGAAAGCAGGGATCTACACCTCTCCGGGTCCTCGCACCTGTGCCGGACATGTCGCTGCATATCAGTTCGAGGAGAATGATATACAGAGGTTTGTGGAATGGGGATTCGATTTTCTGAAATATGACTGGTGCACCTATAACAGGATTGCAATGAACGATTCTCTTTCTGAATTGCAGAAGCCGTATATTCTTATCAGTGAGATACTTAAGAAGCAAAACAGGGATATTGTTCTAAACCTTTGCCAGTATGGATTGGGCGATGTATGGAAGTGGGGAAAAAGTGTCGGAGGCAACAGCTGGCGCACAGCCGGTGACCTTGGAGGCTCGTTTGAAGGTATCGGAACAGCTCTTTTCAGGGACGGATTTGATGTCTTCACCGATAATGAGCTGCAGAAATATGGCGGTCCGGGCGGATGGAACGATCCGGATTATCTTCTGATCGGATACCTGAGCAACTGGGAGGGAGGAACAGCTCCGTCGCCTCTGACACCGAACGAGCAGTACACACAGATCTCATTGTGGTGCCTGCAGGCAGCGCCGTTGATATTCAGCGGCGACATTACAAGACTCGATGATTTCACCCTGAGCCTTTTAACCAACGACGAGGTAATTGAAGTTGACCAGGATCCACTGGGAAAACCGGGCAGCAGAATCATCAAAAATGGCGATCTGGAAATCTGGATGAAAAAAATGGAAGATGGATCCAGTGCAATCGGCCTATTTAACAGGGGTAACAAAGAGATAAAAATGAACGTTAACTGGTCAGATCTCGGAATTTCAGGAAAGCAGAAAGTAAGGGATCTATGGAGGCAGAAGGATCTCGGAACTTATAAAGAAAAATTCAGCTCCCGTGTGGCCCGTCACGGAGTTGAAATGATAAGGGTATGGCCAGCGAAGTGAAAGAAAAAGATAAAAGACCAAAGACCAAAGAAAAAAGATCCCCTCCTGGGAGAGCCTGTCCCGACCGAAAGGGCGGGAGGGCAGGGGTGGGTTCTTTAAGAATAAAGCCAAAAGATTAAAGAAACAAGAAACCTTTAATATAATCTCAAATTCATTATGAAACCATTTTTATTTATTTTTTCAGCAGTATTGACATTTGGTTTGTTTTCCTGCACGGGAAACCAGAATTCTCCGGATCTTGGCCTTGCATTAGTCAAGGATGGCCGCTCAAAGGCGATAAGCTCTCATGCAAAATCCGACAGCAGTAATCTTGACAGGATCCGTTACATTCAACCAGGAGAAACTGCTGAACTGGCAAACATAAAAGGACCCGGGATTATTAACCATATCTGGCTCACATTCAATGAAGCAAGTCCAAACTGGCTGGAACCAAAAGGTTCAGCAAATCCGGCAGAAATTGTCCTCAGGATTTACTGGGATAATTCTTCTGAACCTTCTGTCGAATCTCCTCTTGGAGATTTTTTTGCAGCCGGTTTTGGCCTGAGGACAGAAATAATTTCAACTCCCGTCATAGTTGAGAGCGGCGACGGATATAACTGCTTCTGGACCATGCCTTTCCGTGGAACGGCAAAGATAACTGTGACTAATGAAGGCGATAAAGCAGTGAGGAGCTTTTATTACCAGATCGATTATACTGAGGTCAATAAGCTGCCCGGGAATACAGCCTATTTCTGTGCTCAATACAGGAATGAATTCCCTGAAAAAACAGGCGATGATTAC
>JAPLEC010000023.1 GCA_026391515.1 Bacteroidia bacterium
ATCGTTTTCAGATGCTTCAAGCAGAATAGGTAAATCTTTAAACCGGATAATTCTTCCTTCTGAAAAAGTTTGTAGCGGGTAAAAAACTCCGGTTCTTTTAACACTGGCAGGAAAAACTTCAAGACCGAAGCTTCCTGCAGTATGAACTATTATTGTTTCGGAATTGTATTTGACTTGTGAAAGAACATCTTTTAATTTATGATCAGGCACCGCCACAATTATAATATCGTTCTTATCATTAAATACAAGTTCAGATGACCATGATGCATTACAGAATTCAGCCAATGGTTTTCCATCTGATTCATTTTCAGATACAACCTGAATGATTTTGAAACCTGAATTAAACATTTCTTTGCAGAGAGCACCGGCAACTCTGCCAGCACCTGCAAAAGACAGATTAAATCTTGTCATGGAAAATCTTACTTTTTCCCATACAGGTATGGTTTCAATAAATTAACCTGTACTTGATAGATCTTATAATAGGAATAGTTATTTGAATTGCTTTGACTGTTAATATAACTGCAATCCCAGTAAACATCGCCACCGATTTTTACCTGATCGACACCCGACATATTGGTATAAGTTTCATGCCATTCACTTGGATTGCAGAAAAAATAAGTATCGTAAGACATTCCATTATAAATCATAAAACTACCTACTTCACCTTGGTATTGTATAGTGCTATATAAAAAGGGCTGATTAGTATCTAATGAAAAGAGAACATCTTTTCCACAGCCGCATTTTGCCTGTTTTTTACAGCCTGAATAAGAAATAGCTGACATAAGTATAATCAGAATGACAAGAATATTATGGATTATTTTGCTTTTCATGCAACGTGTATCAGGGCGAAATATAATTTAACAACTCACAAAGTAAGGTTTTATTTCATTGATTTCAAAACATTATTTGCTGCCACTAAATCCCCTAAAGGGGACTTAGCCCCCCTTCAGGAGGGTTGGGGGGCTAAATTATAAAAAGAGCCGTCTCAGTTTCAGACGGCTCTTTATCAGAGTTATAGACAAATCAGGCCTGGGCTGTCGGACCTCCGAAACTGAGAGGTATAACAGGTCCTGAGCCTTTTACTTCCTTTATACGTCCATGGACCGATTCATATTTTGAAATGTTATCCTGTAAAGCTGCAACAAGTCTCTTGGCATGTTCAGGGGTAAGAATAATCCTTGATTTTACCTGAGCTTTTGGAATACCGGGCATTATCCGGACAAAGTCAACTACAAATTCCGAAGCCGAATGAGTAATGACAGCCAGGTTTGAATAGATACCCTGGGCGACTTCTTCATTCAGTTCGATACTGATCTGGTTTTGGTCCTTTGGATCGGTCATATTTTTTATATTAAATTATTTCTTTGGATCGACCTCAGGTTCAGCTTCAACTACTGCTTCCTGATCGACACCGACAAGATTTTCATATTCTTCGAGTGAACCCACAATTATGCTGTTATAATCGCGCTGTCCTGTACCTGCCGGAATAAGATGTCCAACTATCACGTTCTCTTTCAATCCTTCAAGCTTGTCAACTTTTCCAAGAATAGCGGCTTCATTCAGCACTTTAGTTGTTTCCTGGAATGAAGCAGCAGAGAAGAAGCTGTTTGTCTGCAGCGCTGCGCGGGTAATTCCCTGCAATACCTGGCTGGAAGTTGCCGGAATCGCATCCCTTGAATCAACTATTTTCAGGTCTTTGCGCTTAAGAACTGAATTCTCATCGCGAAGTTTTCTTGCTGTAATGATCATTCCTGGTCGAAATTGCTGTGAATCGCCTCCGTCGATAATGACTTTTTTGCCATAGATCCAATCATTCTCATCCATAAACTCAAGCTTATCAACAACCTGACGTTCAAGGAATTTTGTATCACCCGGATCGACTATTTCAACCTTACGCATCATTTGGCGCACTATGATCTCAAAGTGCTTATCATTGATTTTCACACCCTGCAAACGGTACACTTCCTGAATCTCATTGACAATATATTCCTGTACTTTGGTCGGCCCCTTAATTGCAAGGATATCAGATGGAGTGATAGCTCCGTCGGAAAGTGGAATCCCCGCTTTTACATAATCATTTTCCTGGACAAGTATCTGCTTTGAAAGTGGTACCAGGTATTTTTTAACCTCCTCGGTTTTTGATTTGATAGTTATTTCCCTGTTACCTCTTTTTATCTTCCCGAATGTGACCTCACCGTCGATTTCCGACACAATTGCAGGGTTCGAAGGATTGCGGGCTTCGAAAAGCTCCGTAACTCTTGGAAGACCACCGGTTATAACGCCCGATTTCCCTACTGCACGCGGTATCTTGGCAAGCACTTCACCAGCCTCAACAGTTTTGTTTGTTTCTACAACAAGGTGCGATCCTACAGGTAGATTGTACAACCTGAGCTCTTCACCTCCTTTTGGAGCCAGAATTTTAATTGCAGGGTTTTTGGTTTTATCCCTGCTTTCAATAATCACTTTCTCTTTAAAACCGGTCTGTTCGTCTGATTCTTCACGGTAAGTAACACCTTCAATAAGGTAATCATATCCTATTTTACCGCTGATTTCAGAAATGATAACGGCATTGAATGGATCCCATTCGCAAATAAGCTTACCCTTTTCAATTTCCTGTCCTGGTTTTACGTATAACCTTGAACCATAAGGAATTGAATGGGTAGTAAGTGCAATTCCTGTTTTCTTATCAATAATCCTGAGCTCTGCAAGACGGCCTATTACGATATCGATATTTCCTTTTTCAGGATCTTTTTTAGGAACTGCTCTCAGTTCTTCAATTTCAGCAATACCTGCATAACGTGCAACCAGTCTCGATTCAGTTGTAATATTTGATGCAGTACCTCCGACGTGGAATGTACGGAGTGTCAGCTGCGTTCCGGGTTCACCGATACTCTGGGCAGCAATAACACCGACCGCTTCACCTTTCTGAACCATCTGACCTGTTGCCAGGTTACGGCCGTAACATTTTGCACAAACTCCTTTTTTGGATTCGCATGTCAGAACCGAACGGATCTCAACCTGTTCTATCGGTGAGTCTTCAATTTTCTTGGCAAGATCTTCAGTAAGCTCCTGCCCTGCTTCAACGATAAGTTCACCTGTAAGAGGATGATATACATTATGGACAGTGGTACGTCCCAATATTCTTTCGTACAGAGTTTCAACTACTTCTTCATTCTTTTTAATAGCGGTTGCAACCAATCCTCTCAGGGTACCACAGTCTTCTTCAGTGATGATAACATCCTGTGATACATCAACAAGACGACGTGTAAGGTAACCGGCATCAGCTGTCTTAAGAGCAGTATCAGCCAGACCTTTACGTGCACCGTGAGTTGAGATGAAGTATTCAAGAACCGACAAACCCTCTTTAAAGTTCGAAAGAATGGGGTTCTCGATGATATCTGAACCGGTGGATCCTGATTTCTGAGGCTTGGCCATAAGACCTCTCATTCCTGAAAGCTGACGAATCTGTTCTTTTGATCCCCTTGCGCCAGAGTCAAGCATCATATAAACTGAATTGAAGCCATGCTTGTCATTCGAGAGCTGCTTCATGAGCGACTGTGTGAGCCTAGCATTGACGTGTGTCCAGATGTCGATTATCTGATTATAGCGTTCATTGTTTGTGATGAAACCCATGCTGTAGTTGCTAAGCACCTCCTCGACCTGTTCATATCCTTCGGTAACTAACTTAGTTTTCTCCTCAGGAATAATGACATCATCAAGGTTAAAGGACAAACCACCTTTGAATGCCGAATAGAAGCCAAGGTTCTTGATAGCATCGAGAAAATCTGCAGTTTTTGCCATACCCGAAAGTTTCAGAACACGACCGATTATATCTCTAAGTGATTTCTTTGTCAGAATCTCATTTATGTAACCAACTTCCTCAGGCACATATTGATTAAAAATGACCCTTCCGACAGTTGTCTCAATGATATGGTTCACTAATTCATTGTCGATCCTGTCATTAACTTTAACTTTTATAATTGCATGCAGGTCAATTTTGCCTTCATTATATGCTATACTGACTTCCTTAGGTGAATAAAATGTCAGACCTTCTCCCCTAACCTTCTCATCTTCAGTACTTTTCTTGCCTTTTGTAATATAGTAAAGTCCGAGTACCATGTCCTGTGAAGGAACAGTAATCGGCGCTCCGTTCGCCGGATTAAGGATATTGTGTGAAGCCAGCATAAGCATCTGTGCTTCAAGTATTGCACCATTTCCAAGAGGAAGGTGAACTGCCATCTGGTCGCCGTCGAAGTCTGCGTTGAATGCAGTACAAACAAGCGGGTGAAGCTGAATAGCTTTTCCTTCAATCAGCTTTGGCTGGAAAGCCTGGATACCGAGCCTGTGAAGCGTCGGAGCACGGTTAAGAAGAACGGGGTGTCCTTTAAGAACATTTTCAAGGATATCCCAGACAACAGGATCTTTTCTGTCGACAATTTTCTTGGCCGATTTGACAGTTTTTACAATTCCGCGCTCAATAAGCTTGCGAATAATAAATGGCTTATAGAGCTCAGCTGCCATATCTTTTGGGAGACCACATTCATGAAGATTGAGCTCCGGACCAACGACAATTACTGAACGTGCAGAATAATCAACACGTTTACCGAGAAGGTTCTGACGGAATCTTCCCTGTTTGCCTTTCAGGCTGTCGCTCAGTGACTTAAGCGGTCTGTTTGCATCTGTTTTAACTGCGTTAGCTTTTCTTGAATTATCGAAAAGGGAATCAACAGCTTCCTGCAGCATTCGTTTTTCGTTACGAAGGATAACTTCAGGAGCTTTGATTTCAATAAGCCTTTTCAGACGGTTGTTCCTTATAATAACTCTTCTGTAGAGATCGTTCAGGTCGCTTGTTGCAAAACGTCCGCCATCGAGAGGGACAAGTGGTCTTAATTCCGGAGGGATTACAGGAACCACTTTAATTATCATCCACTCAGGCTTGTTCACATGCTTTGAATCCCTGAAAGCTTCGACAACCTGGAGACGCTTAAGTGCCTCATTTTTACGCTGTTGCGAAGTTTCATTATTTGCTCTGTGGCGAAGTGAATAAGACATTTCGTCGAGATCAAGACGGCTCAGAAGCTTGAACAAAGCTTCAGCCCCCATGTCTGCAATGAACTTATCAGGGTGTGTATCTTCAAGATACTGGTTTTCCTTTGGCAGAGATTCAACGATCTCAATGTACTCTTCCTCTGTCAGAAAATCGAGAGCTTTTACACCATCAACAGCTTTAACTCCCGGATTAATAACGACATACCTCTCATAATATATTATTGAGTCGAGCTTTTTGGTCGGAAGTCCAAGGAGATAGCCAATTTTATTAGGCAACGAACGGAAGTACCAGATATGTGCAACCGGAACAACAAGCGAGATATGTTCCATCCTTTCGCGACGCACCTTTTTTTCAGTAACTTCAACGCCACATCTGTCGCATACGATACCTTTGTAACGTATTCTTTTGTACTTGCCGCAGTGACATTCATAATCTTTTACCGGACCAAAAATCCTTTCGCAGAATAATCCATCGCGCTCAGGTTTATAAGTACGGTAATTTATTGTTTCGGGCTTCAGCACTTCACCGCTCGAGCGATCGAGTATTTCCTCAGGCGAAGCAAGACCTATCGAGATCTTTGAGTAACTAGTTTTTGTTTTGTTATCTCTTCTGAATGACATATACTGAATTTTATTTAATCAATGATAATTAAGTAAAGTGCTGTTAATCAAGTATTACGCTCAAGCCCAGACCTCTAAGTTCATGTAACAGGACATTGAGCGATTCAGGAATACCTGCGAGTGGCATCGGCTCCCCTTTAACAATTGCCTCATAAGCTTTAGCACGACCGACAACGTCGTCTGACTTAATTGTAAGTATCTCCTGGAGAATATGAGCGGCACCAAAAGCTTCAAGCGCCCATACTTCCATTTCACCAAAACGCTGTCCACCGAATTGTGCTTTACCTCCCAAAGGCTGCTGTGTAATAAGGGAATAAGGTCCGATAGAACGTGCATGCATCTTATCGTCAACCATATGGCCCAGCTTAAGCATATATATAACTCCCACAGTGGCAGGCTGGTCAAATTTTTCGCCGGTACCGCCATCATAAAGATAAGTCTTACCATATTTCGGAAGGCCTGCCTTTTCGGTATATTCAGTTATCTGGTCAATTGTTGCACCATCGAAAATAGGTGTAGAGAATTTAAGTCCCAGTTTCTGCCCAGCCCAGCCCAGAACTGTTTCATATATCTGGCCGAGGTTCATCCTGGAAGGCACGCCCAGAGGATTCAGAACAATATCTACAGGTGTTCCGTCCTCGAGGAAGGGCATATCTTCCTGGCGTACTATCTTGGCAACGATTCCTTTGTTACCATGGCGTCCTGCCATTTTGTCGCCGACCTTAACCTTTCTCTTCTTGGCAATGTATACCTTGGCAAGACGTACGATACCGGCTGGCAGCTCATCACCAATGGTGATATTGTATTTCTTACGTTTGTAAATCCCATCAACCTCCTTATACTTTATGATATAGTTATGAAGAAGTTGTTTAATACTGTCGTTTTTCTTCTTATCTGTTGTCCATTTATTTGGATTAATATTCAGAAAATCAACATCTTGCAATTGTTTCAGAGTGAATTTACTTCCTTTTGGAATCACATCAACATTAAGATAATCCTTAACTCCCTGTGATGTTTTTCCATTTACGAGGATGAAAAGCTTATCGACAAGTCTCGACTTAAGATCATCAACATTTTTGTTGAATTCGTGTTCAATTTTATCGAGCATTGGTTTTTCGCTTGCTTTTGCTTTCCTGTCCTTAATAGCCCTGGTGAAGAGTTTCTTATCAATAACAACTCCTTCAAGTGATGGTCCGGCTTTAAGAGATGCATCTTTGACGTCACCGGCTTTATCGCCGAAAATTGCACGCAGAAGCTTTTCTTCGGGAGATGGATCCGATTCACCTTTTGGAGTAATCTTTCCGATCAGTATATCACCGGGTCTGATATGTGCACCTATTCTGATAAGGCCATTTTCATCGAGATTCTTTGTAGCTTCTTCGCTAACGTTTGGGATATCAGATGTAAGCTCTTCCAGTCCACGTTTGGTATCGCGTACTTCAAGAAGGTATTCATCGATATGAACTGAAGTGAACATATCGTCCTGTACAACTTTCTCGGAAATAACGATGGCATCTTCAAAATTATAGCCCTTCCATGGCATGAATGCCACTTTCAGGTTTCGTCCAAGGGCAAGCTCACCTTTTTTCGTACCATAACCTTCTGTGAGAACCTGTCCTTTTTTGACTTTCTCACCTTTTTTAACGACAGGTATAAGATTTATACAGGTATTCTGATTCGTCTTTTTATATTTTGGCAGAATATACCGTTTTGTATCATCATCAAAACTCACAAACTTCTCTTCATCAGTTCTTGTATATCTGACTACAATCTCGTCTGAATCAACATATTCGACAATACCATCGCCTTCTGCAACGAAAAGAATCCGGCTGTCTTTAATAACCTGTGTCTCCAGTCCAGTACCAACAATTGATGATTGCGGATTGATAAGAGGGACTGCCTGGCGCATCATATTTGATCCCATAAGTGCCCTGTTTGCATCATCATGTTCAAGGAAAGGAATCAGTGATGCTGCTATGGAAGCTATCTGGTTAGGAGCAACATCCATAAGGTCTATCTTTTTTACCTCTTCAATCGGATAGTCAGCTTCGTACCGGCATTTTGCCCTGGAATCTTCAAAATGTCCGTCTTTTTTCAGCGGAGCATTAGCCTGGGCTATCATTTTTTCTTCTTCCTCTTCAGCACTGAGCCAGACTATACCATCCCTGCTGAAATCGACCTGTGCATTATTTACTTTGAGATAGGGTGTTTCAATAAAACCAAGGTTGTTGATTTTTGCGTAGACACAGAGAGATGATATAAGACCGATGTTTGGTCCTTCAGGAGTTTCGATCGGGCATAGGCGGCCATAGTGAGTATAATGGACGTCCCTGACTTCGAAACCGGCTCTTTCACGGGAAAGACCACCAGGTCCGAGTGCTGACATACGACGCTTGTGAGTCATTTCAGCCAGCGGATTGGTCTGGTCCATGAACTGTGAGAGCTGGTTTGTTCCAAAGAATGAATTGATAACTGATGAAAGAGTTTTTGAATTTATCAGGTCAACTGGTGTAAATACCTCATTATCCCTGACATTCATTCTTTCACGGATTGTACGTGCCATACGGGCAAGGCCGACTCCGAACTGGGCATAAA
This sequence comes from Bacteroidia bacterium, assembly GCA_026391515.1. Lineage (GTDB taxonomy): Bacteria > Bacteroidota > Bacteroidia > Bacteroidales > VadinHA17 > LD21. The sequence continues at coordinate 8,266 of JAPLEC010000023.1, forward strand.
GCTGTTCACCAACAGTACGTACTCTCCTGTTGCTCAGGTGATCGATATCGTCAATATCGGTCTTGGAGTTAATGAGCTCAATCAGGTAGCCGATAATTTTAATGATATCTTCCCTGGTAAGGATCTTAACATTCATCTCGGTATTAAGCCCCAGTTTTTTATTTATCCTGTAACGGCCAACTTCGCCAAGATCATATCTCTTGTCTGAGAAGAAGAGCTTGTCAATTACGTCGCGGGCAGTGGCTTCGTCAGGCGGTTCAGCGTTACGAAGCTGCCTGAAGATATAGATAACAGCCTCTTTTTCAGAGTTACAGGGATCTTTCTGAAGTGTGTTATATATGATAGCGTAATCCGAAAGGGTTGTATCGTCCTTGTGTAAAAGGATGGTTTTTGCACCTGAATCAACAATAAGATCGACATGTTCAGCTTCGATCAATGTTTCCCTGTCGAGGATTACTTCATTTCTTTCAATTGAAACAACCTCACTAGTATCCTCATCCACAAAGTCTTCGACCCAT
>JAPLEC010000083.1 GCA_026391515.1 Bacteroidia bacterium
CTATCCATTATATTTTCGAAATCATCAAAAGATATCCCTCTACTTTCCGGGTGACGGAAATCAATATCATATGTGGCAAAGTAAAAGTCAAGGCTGTCATCCAGGAGTCCATGACCGCTGGCAAATAAAATTACCTCGTCATCGACCTTCGATCTGAGAAGCTTTTCCTTAAGTGCGGCGACATTTTCCCTGGTGACATTTTTATTGAACAGAGTATCTATGAAGATATTGGAAAAGTCGCTTCCCGCGGCTGCAAACTGTCTTGCCATATCACGGCCATCCTTGACGGAATATTTCAGATTATAGCGGTTATCCTTGTAGTCAGCACAACTTATAGCAATAAAATAAAGATCCTTTTTCACGGAAGGGTTTTCATTTTTTGCATAGGCAGTCTGTTTCAACGACTCTGCTCCTGCCGAATTAAGAACTGATATTTCAATTTTATTATCTCCTTCACCTAGTGCAAGGGAGATCTGTTTTTTAACCGGAACACCAATGCTTTGCTTTTCATTCCGCAGGCTGTTGCCGTTGATACCATAAACCGGCACGTCATTGACCCATACGTTGATACGGTCCATGGAATAAAGTGTATCTACAGCTGCGATATCCAGCTCAAGCATATTCTGAGCAGTCAGGGTTTGTTTTTCAATTTGTATCTCAGGAGTATGAAAGCCGCTTTTAAACATACTCTCGGAGAATTTCATTTTCTTAAGACGTTTCTGATAAGCCTTATAATAAAGTTTTATCATAGCTGTATCGGGATCAGGCATTCTGCTGAAAACAATATCCGGGCGGTTATATTGAAGGTCCCACTGGTCGAAATTCCATATCTGTGTGCCTTTTACCCACCCTAAAGCTTTTGCACCATTCTTTGTAGCAGCGTAGTATTTATCAGGTGTATACAATACCCAGTCAATAGAATCTATAAGACAAAGCGATGCTATTTCTTTTGCACTCAGAATGTCCCAGTATTTTAAAGTCTTGTCATCACTGAAGGACATTATGAAATTCCCGGATGGGTGAAACCTTGCTCCCACTACAGTGCCGGTATGTCCGGCAAATGTCTTCAAAGGCAAGCCATTGTTTGCATCCCAAAGTTTAAGGGTTTTGTCAGTGCTGCCGGATAAAATGGTTTTCCCATCAGAAGAAAAGCAAAGACTGGCAATGCTGCCATTATGCCCGACTAAAGTTTTCAGTTCTTTTCCGCTGGCAATATCCCATAGCTTAATTGTCGCGTCACCACTTCCGGATATGAATGATCTTCCATCAGGGGAATAAGCCAGACTCCACACATCGTCATCATGACCGGTAAAAGTCTTCAGCTCATTTCCGGTAGTGACATCCCACAGTTTAATGCTTTTATCATGGCTACCGGAAATAAATGATTTGCCATCAGGAGCAAATGCGACACAATTAACTCTGTATTCGTGCCCCGTAAATGTTTTTATTTCTTTTCCGGTTGCAATATCCCAGAGTTTTACTGTTCGATCCCAGCTTCCTGAAATAAATGATTTATTGTCAGGTGAATAGCAGCTGCCGAAAATCCTGTCTTTATGTCCGGTATAAGTCCGGAGTACTTTTCCCGTTTCAATGTCCCAATACTTTAAAGTTGAATCCAGACCTCCCGAAATGAACGTCTTTTCATCGGGTGAAAAACTTACACTGAAAACCCAGTTCTGATGCCCGGCCAGACTTTTAATTCTTATGGCTGTACCGATATCAGCAAGTTTTACATCCTGATCACTTCCCACGAGGATCTTTTTACCATTTTTTGATATATCAAAGCTGAAAACCTGTTTGCTGACACCTTCGAAAGACCGTAACATCCTGCCAGTGCTGGTTTCCCAAAGATTAAGTGCATCATCATAAAAATTACTGGTGATAAATGATTTTCCGTCTGGCAAGAAATGAATACTGTTCACAAGATGTTCCTGGTCTGGAAAACTCCTTATCTCCTTGCCACTGGCAATATCCCAAAGATCAAGATTCCCATGAGAATCCGCTGAAATAAATGATTTTCCGTCTGGTGAAAAACTTAGACTATTAATATATTGTGCATGCGCGACATATGTCTTTAGCTCTTTTCCTGTAGCTATGTCCCATAGTTTGATTGTACTATCGGAACTTCCCGAAAGAAGAAATTTACTGTCGGGAGAAAAACATATGCTGTAAACTTTACTGTAATTATTATGCCCGATAAAAGAGTGCAGTTCTTTACCTGAAGCAATATCATAAATATTCAGTCTGCCTGATCCTTCCTCAGAAACAATGGATTTTCTGTCGGGAGAAAATATAATGTCGGGAGAAGAGATAAGGCAGTTCCTTGGCAGATTGGAAGCATTTTCATCGGTTACAGGTGCTTCTATTTCTTTGATAATGTCCCAGGAACTAAAACGTCCATCACTTCCTGTAATGAATGAATACCCGTCGGGTAAAAACCTGAGACTATTCGCTTTACCTACAAATCCGTCATAGACCAGAAGTACTTTCCCGGTAGCAATGTCCCATAACCTGATCGTTTTATCATTACTTCCTGAAATTATTAATCTACCGTCAGGTGAAAAGTCCAGAGATGTAATGTCCCCCGTGTGTCCGGAAAATCTGCGCACCTCTTTGCCTGTTGCAATATCCCAGAGAGTGACGATGTTATCGTCATCCCCCGATATTAAGGTCTTTCCGTCCTGAGATATGCTCCAGCAGGTAACTACATCGGCCCGCAGTCCGGTAGGAAGAGAAAGTTCGGCTGGGTAAGTTGCAGGTTTGGAAATTGCTTTCTTTTTTTTAAGGGCAGTGGTTACATCTTTCAGGTGCCTGTAATCTGCCATAAACAGAGCCGTCTCTCCGAAACAAC
>JAPLEC010000012.1 GCA_026391515.1 Bacteroidia bacterium
AGGATGAGATGCGAACCTCCATGGACGATATCAGGCGGGAGTAGCTCAGTTGGTAGAGCATTAGCCTTCCAAGCTAAGGGTCGCGGATTCGAGCTCCGTCTCCCGCTCACTTTTGAGGCCAGAGTAGCTCAGGGGTAGAGCACTTCCTTGGTAAGGAAGGGGTCGGGGGTTCAATTCCCCCCTCCGGCTCAACGAGAATATGAATTTTAATTAATTATAGGTAATAAAAACAGAAAACTAATTTTAATAAGCTTGGAGTTATGGCAAAAGAAAAATTTGACAGGTCGAAACCGCATGTAAATATTGGTACGATTGGTCACGTTGACCATGGAAAAACCACTTTGACTGCCGCTATCACTATGGTTCTTCACAAGAAGGGTCTTTCTGAAATCAGAGATTTTGATTCTATCGACAATGCCCCTTAAGAAAAAGAAAGAGGTATTACAATTAACACCGCTCACGTTGAATACTGTACAGCTACACGTCACTATGCGCACGTAGACTGTCCGGGACATGCTGACTATATCAAGAATATGGTTACAGGTGCAGCACAGATGGACGGTGCTATCCTAGTAGTCGCCGCTGATGACGGCCCAATGCCTCAGACACGTGAACATATCCTTCTTGCACACCAGGTTAACGTTCCCAAGGTGCTGGTATTCCTGAATAAAGTTGATGTTCAGCCTGATGCAGAACTTCTTGAACTCGTTGAATTGGAAGTACGCGACCTTCTGAACTTTTACGAATTTGACGGCGATAATGCTCCTGTTATCCGTGGTTCAGCTCTCGGAGCTATGCACGGTGAACCAAAATGGGAAGAAAAAGTTGTTGAGCTAATGGATGCAGTTGATACTTATATACCAATTCCTAAACGCGAAAATGAGAAACCATTTCTCATGCCGGTTGAAGACGTGTTCTCAATCACAGGTCGTGGTACTGTTGCCACAGGACGTATCGAAACTGGTGTTGTTATCACTGGCGACGAACTCGAAATGATAGGTCTTGGAACTGAAAAACGTAAAACAGTTTGTACAGGTGTTGAGATGTTCCGTAAAATTCTCGACAGGGGTGAAGCAGGCGATAACGTCGGTCTTCTGCTCCGTGGCGTTGATAAGAAAGAGATAAAGAGAGGAATGGTTCTTGCAAAGCCGGGTTCAATAACCCCGCATACCAAGATCAAGGCTGAAATCTATGTTCTTAAGAAAGAGGAAGGCGGACGCCACACTCCGTTCCATAATAACTATCGTCCTCAATTCTATGTCAGAACTCTCGATATAACCGGGGAGATAACTCTTCCGGAAGGAACAGAAATGGTTATGCCTGGTGATAATGTGACAATTACCGTTACACTTATCTATCCGGTTGCTATAAATGTCGGACTACGTTTCGCTATACGTGAAGGTGGCAGAACTGTTGGTGCCGGTGCTGTAACACAAATTCTTGAATAGGTTTTGGATATAATATGGTTTTTGTAGAATCGCGATGTATCGTGATCCTACCAACCATATAAAATACGGGTGTAGCTCAGTTGGTAGAGCACTGGTCTCCAAAACCAGGTGTCGGGAGTTCGAGTCTCTCCTCCCGTGCAAAATTATTAAGTACTATGAGTCTAAAAGGATATTTTCAGGAATCATTCACAGAGCTTTTTCATAAAGTAACCTGGCCAACATGGAGTGAACTTCAGAACAGCGCTGTACTTGTTATGCTTGCAACTCTTATCATTGCCATTATCGTTGCCATAATGGATTTTTCGTTCGGCAAGATAATGCATATGGTTTACAATTTGTTATACTAAAAAGGAGAAGATAACAATGAGTGAGAATATTATGAAGTGGTACGTGCTTCGTGCTATCGGTGGAAAGGAAAAGAAAGTTAAGGAGTATATCGATAGCGAAGTGGCACGTCTCAAACTTGGAGAGTATATCTCACAGGTTCTTATCCCTACTGAAAAGGTCTATCAGATCAGATCAGGGAAAAAAATAAGCAAGGAAAGAACATTCTTCCCGGGCTATGTACTTGTTGAAGCTGTGCTGGTTGGTGAAGTACCACATTTATTAAGAAATATTCCCAACGTCATCGGATTTCTCGGTTCCAAAGATGGTGAGCCTGTCCCGCTGAGAAAAGCAGAGATCAACAGGATCCTTGGCAAGGTCGATGAACTTAATGCAAGCGATGAGGAATTAAATGTACCATTCTTCGTTGGTGAATCGGTAAAAGTTATAGACGGACCTTTTAACAGCTTCACCGGAATTATTGAAGAAGTGAATGAAGAAAAGAAAAAGCTCAAAGTGATGGTTAAAATATTTGGCAGAAAAACTACGCTTGAGCTAAGTTTTATGCAGGTTGAAAAAGAAAACTAATAAAAGATATTGACGGTTATAATATTTATAATGCTTCCTGAATGACTGTCATATACTCGCAATAAACACGCAAATTTTAAATTATGGCAAAAGAAGTTGCTGGACTTATAAAGTTACAGATTCGTGGCGGAGGAGCTAATCCATCTCCACCCGTCGGACCTGCACTGGGTTCTAAAGGTGTGAATATCATGGATTTCTGTAAGCAATTCAATGCGAGGACCCAGGACAAAGCTGGAAAAGTGATACCGGTTGTAATAACAGTATATGCTGACAAATCATTTGATTTTGTTACTAAAACTCCACCGGTAGCTGTTCAGCTTCTTGATGCTGCAAAATCAAAAAAAGGTTCAAAAGAACCGAACAGAGATAAAGTAGCTCAGGTAACATGGGACCAGGTCAAAACAATTGCTAAGGATAAAATGGAAGACCTGAACTGTTTTACACTCAAGTCAGCCATGAAGATGGTAGCTGGTACCGCAAGAAGTATGGGAATTACCGTTAAAGGTGATTTCCCGAACAAAATTTAACTGGAGAAAAATGACTAAACTTACCAAAAACCGTAAAGCTGCCGTCGATTTACTCGAAAAGGACAAGCTCTATACGTTGAAGGAAGCATCTGTTCTGGTCAAGGAAATGACCAAGACAAAATTTGATGCCTCTATCGATATGGATGTAAGGTTAGGTATTGATCCAAGGAAATCCAACCAGATGGTTCGCGGTGTTGTTTCACTTCCTCACGGAACAGGCAAGCAGACACGTGTACTCGTGCTCTGTACCCCCGATAAGGAAAATGAAGCAAAAGAAGCCGGAGCCGACTTTGTTGGTCTTGACAATTTCATCGAAAAGATCAAAGGTGGCTGGACAGATATGGATGTAATAATAACCATGCCATCCGTTATGGGAAAAGTGGGTCAGTTAGGTCGGATACTCGGTCCCCGCGGACTGATGCCTAATCCGAAAAGTGGAACTGTCACAATGGAAATTGGTAAAGCTGTCAAAGAAGTGAAGCAGGGTAAGATTGATTTCAAAGTCGACAAAAGCGGAATCATTCATGCCTCTATCGGAAAAGTCTCTTTCGAACCTCATAAGATCGCTGAGAATGCCAAAGAGTTTCTCTCAATGGTAAACAAACTTAAACCGGCCGCTGCAAAAGGAACCTACATCCGTAGCCTGTTCCTTTCCAGCACAATGAGCCCTGGTATTAAGATCGATCCAAAAGGTCTTGATGATTAAATTGTTATGTTAAAACTCGGAAAGAAATTATGAGAAGAGAAGAAAAAAATGCTATCATAGACAGCCTTGCTGAAAAGCTAAAAGAGTACAACTACTTTTATCTGACTGATACTGCTGAGCTGAATGCATCAGATACAAACGACCTGAGAAGGAAGTGCTTTGAAAATGACATCAAGCTTATTGTTGTTAAAAACACTCTTCTTAAAAGAGCGCTTGAGAAATCTGGTGTGAACTTTGAAGAACTCTATCCGGTTCTGAAAGGTACTACATCCATCATGTTTGCAAATGCTGGAAATACTCCTGCAAAGCTTATCAAGGAATTCCGTAAAAAACATGATAAACCTGTGTTCAAAGGTGCATACGTTCAGGAATCAATTTATCTTGGAGAAATATCGCTCGACACACTCATCTCCATCAAAACAAAACAGGAACTCATCGGAGATGTAATCCTCCTTCTGCAGTCGCCTGGCAAGAACGTTATATCAGCCTTATTATCAGGTGGAAATAAAATTCATGGTGTTCTTGATACACTATCAAAAAAAGAGAAATAATTATAGTATAATCAATTTAAAATCAAATAGAAATGGCAGATCTCAAGAAATTTGCAGAAGAACTGGTAAACTTATCTGTTAAAGAAGTTAGCGAATTGGCAAAAATACTCAAAGAGGAGTATGGTATTGAACCCGCTGCAGCAGCAGTTGCAGTCGCTGGTCCTGCTGCCGGTGGCGCAGCACCCGCTGCTGAAGAGAAATCAACATTCAATGTTATTCTTAAAAATGCTGGTGGTCAGAAATTACAGATTGTTAAACTTGTTAAAGACATCACCGGTCTTGGACTGAAAGAAGCTAAAGCAGTAGTTGATGCTGCTCCGGCTCCAGTTAAAGAAGGTGTTTCAAAAGAAGAAGCTGAAACTATTAAAAACCAATTAGTTGAAGCAGGAGCTGAAGTTGAACTTAAATAAGTCATACCTCATAGCTGGGTCATAGGTTTAGTCCCGAATACTCGGGACCAGACCTTTCGTTCTTTTAATTACAAGTTCACTTAATCTTTTACTAAATGCCATCAAAAAATACCGAAAGAATAAGTTTCGCCTCCAGAAAAAACCAGCTCGATTATCCTGATTTTCTGGAAGTTCAGTTGAAATCGTTCAGTGAGTTCTTTCAGCTAGGAACAACTCCTGAAAACAGGAAAAAAGAAGGACTCTTCAAAGTCTTTACTGAAAATTTCCCGATAACTGATACGAGAAACAACTTCGTTCTTGAATTCCTCGATTATTATATCGATCCTCCACGCTATACAATTGAAGAATGTATCGAACGCGGACTTACATTCAGCGTTCCCCTTAAAGCAAAACTGAAGCTCTACTGTACCGATCCTGAACATGAGGATTTTGATACTGTAATTCAGGACGTCTATCTTGGTACTGTACCATATATGACCGAACGTGCAACATTCGTCATTAATGGT
>JAPLEC010000296.1 GCA_026391515.1 Bacteroidia bacterium
TTCCATTCATTGGCTGTGATAACTTTTACGGTATGCGGTGAATTATGAAGAACATTATTCTCTTTATCAGCTTTACCTTCTTTAATCTCCATTATCTCATTAAAAATTAATTTCATCGCATCAATAAACTTATTAAGCTCCTGAAGTGACTCAGATTCAGTAGGTTCCACCATTAATGTCCCATGAACGGGAAATGAAAGTGTCGGTGCATGAAATCCGTAATCCATCAATCTCTTTGCAATATCTGATTCTGTAATTCCTGCTTCAGTTTTAAAATTGCGGCAATCGAGGATCATCTCATGTGCTACAAAACCTGTTGTCCCGGTGTAGAGAGTTTTGAACCAGCTTTTCAGTGCGGCAGAAATATAGTTTGCATTGAGAATTGCATATTTTGTAGCTTCAGTAAGTCCGTCAGGTCCCATCATCATTATATAAGCATGCGAGATAGTCAGTATATGACCGCTTCCGAAAGGAGCTCCGGCAACGGCAGTTGTTCCATGGCTGCCGCCTGTTTTCACCATTGGATGCGATGGCAGAAATTCAGCGAGCTTGTCATTGGTAAGTATCGGACCCATGCCCGGGCCTCCCCCACCATGAGGGATTGCAAATGTTTTATGCAAATTGAGATGACATACATCAGCACCGATAAATCCCGGACTTGTGAGCCCGACCTGCGCGTTCATATTTGCACCATCCATATAAACCAGTCCTCCATTGGAGTGAACAATATCTGCCATTTCAGTTACTGCTGTTTCAAAAACACCATGTGTTGACGGATATGTTATCATAAATGCAGCAAGGCCGGCTTTATTCTCCTCAGCTTTTTTCCTCAAATCGTCAATATTGATGTTTCCTTTATCATCGCATTCAACGACAACAATATGCATACCTGCCATTGCAGCACTCGCAGGATTTGTTCCATGTGCAGAAGAAGGAATAAGAACAACATTCCTGTGATTTTCTCCGCGGCTGATGTGGTACTCCCTGATGACCATTAATCCTGCATATTCGCCTGCAGCACCTGAGTTTGGCTGAAAAGAGATGGCTGAAAAACCTGTTATCTCCTTTAAAGCTTCTCCCAGTTCATCCATAAGCTGATAATAACCCTCAGCTTGTTCTTTTGGTACAAAAGGATGAATATTAGCAAATTCTGGCCAGCTCATAGCAAACATTGAAGTTGCAGGATTCAGTTTCATTGTACACGATCCCAGCGATATCATGCAATGTGTCAGTGAAAAATCTTTTCTTTCAAGCATCTTGATATAGCGCATCATCTCAGTTTCGCTGTGATAGCGGTTAAAAGTGGCACCTCTCAGAAATTCTGATTTTCTGGTGAACTTTTCAGCGAGAAGCATATTATTGCGTAAAGATTTGGTAACCAGAGTTTCTTTCCCGGCAGCCTGTGCAAACACATTAATAATTACATTGATCTCTTCCAGGGATGTTATTTCATCAGTGCTAATGCTGACAGTAGTCTTATCGGGATAAAAGAAATTAATCCCTGTTGCTTCCGAAAGCTTTCGAATTTCATCCTGCTCTTTTTCCGATTGCAATTGAATTCTTAATGTATCAAAAAACATAAAATTCTTTTGAATATACCCAAGCTGCTTAAAGGCACAGTTCAAAGTACAAGCAGCTTTGTAAATATGCGAAGCAATATTTTTTAAACCCTCAGGGCCATGATACTGGGCATACATTCCGCTCATTGTTGCCAGGAGAGCCTGGGCAGTGCATATATTTGAAGTAGCTCTTTCCCGCTTGATGTGCTGTTCTCTTGTTTGCAGCGCCATTCTCAGGGCTTTGTTTCCCTGTGCATCAATTGATACACCGATTATACGTCCCGGCATGCTCCTTTTCAATTCGTCTTTTGTTGCAAAATAACCTGCATGAGGGCCGCCGAAGCTCATCGGCAAACCAAACCGCTGGTTCGATCCTACGACGATATCTGCTCCCCATTCTCCCGGAGGGGTTAAAATGGTAAGACTCATAAGGTCGGCAGCTACACCAACAAGGGCTCCTGCTGCATGAACATTATCTGTAAATTCTTTGTAGTCTTTTATTTGCCCTGATGCAGCAGGGTACTGGACAAATGTTCCGAAGAATGATTCATCGAAAACAGCTTCATTATATTTACCTGTTATTAACTCTATTCCAAGAGGTTTTGATCGCGTTTTTATAACATCAAGAGTTTGCCTGAAAATATCTTCATCCACGAAAAACTTATTTGCCCCTGCTTTGACAGCTGCTCTCGATCTTGCATTGAACATCATAATCATCGCTTCTGCCGCTGCTGTTGCCTCATCAAGAAGAGATGCATTGGCTATCTGGAGACCAGTGAGCTCAATTATCATAGTCTGGAAATTCAGGAGCGCCTCGAGCCTGCCCTGAGAAATTTCCGCCTGGTATGGAGTATAAGATGTGTACCAGGAAGGATTTTCAAGAACATTCCGGATTATAACCGACAGAGGCGCAACGCCATAATAACCCTGCCCTATGAATGAACGAAACATCTTGTTCTTTGAACCAATGTTTTTTAAATATCTCAGATATTCATATTCACTCATTGCTTCAGGAAGCCTTAGCGGTTTATCAAGCCTTATTTTCTGCGGAACTGTCTTGTCAATTAACTGATCAAGTGAATTAACACCGATAGTTTTCAGCATCTGAGGTAATTCATGTTCGCGGGGACCATTGTGACGTGTTACAAACTTTTCTGATGACATATATCTGATTTTTAACTGATTAACTGATAATTTTATTTAATAAGAACTATTGATAAATTCGGTTATAAGATTAAAAGAATTATTTAATTAAAATATGGATTAGTCTTTATTTCTTTTTCAATTGTCGTCGATTCACCATGACCAGGATATACTATCGTTGCCGGAGGAAGGATAAATAATTTGGTCTTAATGCTGTGAATCAGCATATCATAATTACCTCCGCTTAGATCTGTCCTGCCTATGCTGCCGGCAAAAAGAGCATCACCTGTAAAAACAACTCCCTCTTTTTCACAGTAAAAAGCAAGGCTTCCTGATGAATGTCCGGGAACAAACAACACTTTAAGCTCTGTTATTCCGAAAGAAACAATTTCTCCATCTTTTAATAATCCTGCCGGTTCCGGAGGAATTTCCATTTTCAACCTGAAAATATCTGCATGAATAATGGAATCTCTCCTGTTAGCTTCTTCGTTTCCATGACAATAAGTCCCGATATTATATTTTTCAAGAAACATCTTATTTCCAAAGATATGATCGAGATGACAATGGGTATTCAGAAGCAGAACCGGTTCAAGGCTTTTATTATCCAGGAATCCGGAAAGTCTGTCAAATTCAGCTTTTTCATAACAACCGCAGTCAATTACAGCACATTTACCTGAATTATCTGATAATATATAGGTATTAACTTCAATAGGAGAAAATACAAACCTGACTATTTCCATACACGATTAATTATCGTTTACAGTACCTTTTAACATCGGTACAAATACAAAATATCCATGAGAAGAATATTTAAAATTTTCTTCTCCTTCTCTTAATACAAGTGTCATGACTTGTGTACTGTTGTCGCCCAATGGTACTACAAGCCTGCCTCCGATTTTCAGCTGTTTAAGAAGAGCATCAGGTACCTCTTTTATGGCAGCAGTAATAATTATTCCGTCAAAGGGTCCGTATTTTGGCTGCCCCGCATGACCATCGCCATAAAAAAAATCAGCCGAATAGCCCAGTGATGACAATGTTTGCTGAGCTCTTAGATATAATTCCCTGAAACGTTCTATTGTAAAAACTCTGGCACCCATTTCTGCAAGTATTGCTGCCTGGTAACCTGAGCCTGTCCCGATTTCAAGAATTTTATCTCTCATCTTGACCTGCAGAAGAGAAGTTTGAACAGCAACGGTATAAGGTTGCGAAATTGTCTGTCCGGATGATATCGGGAAAGCTTTATCGACATAGGCATGGATCAGGAAGGCAGGATCCATAAAAATGTGACGTGGAACAATATTAATTGCTCTCAGCACCTCTTCATCAGTAATCCCTTTTTGCCTAAGCTCTTCTACAAGCTTCTTCCTTTTTCCTTTGGCCTCAAAATCATCAATCATATATAATCAGGAGCATCAGGTTTGCTGGAGCAAAAATAAAAAAATTGTTAAACAGGAATCAGGAATGATGTCATAGGTTGATAAAATGTTCAGAGGTTTTTTATCGATATCCTCTTTAACTATTACCCGTAGGGCATATGGGGAAAAATCACTATCTTCAGAATGGAAAAGGTACAGTTTTATAATCAATTCCTAATGGAAACTAAGGTATCTTCTCAGGATAATAAGAATATTGATAATCAGTACAATACGACTTTACTTTATGAAATCATCAAGATTGTTGGGGATATTTTTGTTGCCCTCTTTTCTTTACTTGTATTAAGCCCTTTCTTGCTTTTTCTTACAATTCTGATTAAAATTTCCGGTCGGGGACCTGTAATTTATTCACAGGACAGGATCGGGAAAGACGGGAAACCTTTCTCAATTTATAAATTCAGGTCGATGGTTTATAATGCTGAAAAAGGAGAACCATTATTATCAGGGAACCATGAGGAGAGGATTACCAGGATTGGCTGTTTTTTAAGAAAATACAGAATTGATGAGATTCCTAATTTTTTTAATGTCCTTAAGGGAGAGATGTCAATAGTTGGTCCCAGACCTGAACGACAGTTCTTCATTGACCAGATTATCAAGAGAGTTCCGGAATACACTGACTTACATCAGGTTAAGCCTGGGATTACTTCTTGGGGACAGGTGAAATACGGGTATGCTTCCAGCGTGGAGGAAATGATTGAAAGACTTGATTATGACCTTTATTACATGAAGCACAGGTCGTTTTGGTTTGATTTAAAGATCATCCTTTACACCATCGGAACAGTTTTCAAAGGCAAAGGAGTGTGATGAAGATAGGGCGAGATGGGGAGACAAGGAACGAAGTGATGCAGTTCCGCGATAGCGGAAGGGAGTGAGAGGGAGATTTATTTTAAACTAAATTCTCCGATTGGTTTATATATCGGACCAGTTGGTTTGAGGATGCTTTCGTACAGGATTACTTCTTCAACGTGAACCTGCTGAACCGGTTTATCCTTGTATTCTTCAAGCGCCGTTTTAAGGGCATTGGTATCTTTCAAAAGCTTAATTCTTCCAAGAGTTAAATGAGGTCTGTAAGGACGATCCTCAAGCTTAAAACCGGCATCTTTTAATCCAGTCATTATCAGATTGTTGAGTTGCAGAAGCTTTTCATTCCTTTCAATGCCGATCCAGATAATCCTGGGATCGTCGAAATTTTTGAAGATTCCACTTCCAACCAGGTTAAATTTGAATTCGCCAAACCCGGTGCATGTTTTCTTAAGCATAATACTGACGACCTTAATTAAATCATCTTCAGTATCACCCAGGAAAGCTAATGTAAGGTGAATATTCGCCGGATCGACCCATGTTATCTTTTCTTTACCAAGCAGAGCTTTCAGAGAGGCATGCATTCTCATTAACAAAGCTTCCGGATTGATTTTTAAAGCAATGAAAATTCTCTTCATAATTTATCTGATGGTTATAAAAGGCCGGCTTCAATTTCACAAACTATCACTTCTATTAATGCATCCTCTCCATATGGATCATATTTTTCTTTGAGGTTTGTGCCAAAGATACGGGCAATTCCCTGCCAGAAAGCTGCATTCAATCCACCCCGATATTGCTTTATAATATCATATGATGTGTTTTGTGTCTCCCTGTCTATCAGCTTTAAAAGAAGCCGCCCTTGTGTAATTGTCATATCCTGTATATCGTCCTCATATTCTCTGAACACATCTTTTTCCACATCCTTGATATATCTTCTTCTCTCTTTTTCATCCTTGATCGCTGAAAGATCTTCATTTACCTGATTCAAACGAGTTCTGACAATAACGGCATAAGGATATGCCTTTTTCAGGTTGTAAATTAGCCTGTCATATTTTCTAAACTGTGACTGTGTTCTTCTTACACTGCTTCTATGATGCCCAACTACAGTTACCTCTTTTATAGCGATCTCTGGAAGAACTTCTCCATTCCTTTTTATTTTCTGCAGCAGGTAAACCCGACCCGGCAAAGTATCATTTTTATGCCTGATAGTATCTGTTTGTCCAAATACACAGTCAGACATAAACAGGAAAAACAATATTGAAAAACCAAATCTCACTTACAGAATAATCTTTTACAAAGTTATCAAATAATGGGCCATTTAATAAAACAGCAATTCAGCTCCGAAATTGTACCTGACTGAATGGATTATTTGCCTGAATTTGCAGTCTCATTTATAAAATGAATTGTAACAAATGTTACAATTTCATGGATCCTTGAATTGGATGCATTTACCTGTCAGTTTTTAGTGTTAAACAAATTTTTGTTTGGTAAATAATTAAGGTCTAACTTTGATAGAGAATCCTGAAGATCATTGAAATATTGTAATAAAATCACATAAGTTATGGCAAGCATTATACCTGGTTACGAGTATGACATCTTCATCAGCTACCGGCAGAAAGACAATAAGTATGATGGATGGGTGACAGAATTTATTGATCATTTAAAAAGTGAGATTGAGGCAACTTTTAAGGAAGACATTTCCATTTATTTCGATGAAAATCCGCATGACGGACTGCTTGAGATCCATAATGTGGATAAAAGTCTGGAGAGCAAGCTTAAATCGCTGATCTTCATGCCGATCATTTCACAAACCTATTGTGATCCGAATAGTTTTGCATGGCAGAATGAATTTATTGCCTTTAACAAAATGGCATCCGGTGACCCGCTTGGCAGGGATGTAAGGCTGGCAAGCGGAAATGTTTGCAGCAGGATAATCCCGATAAAAATCCACGATCTGGATGCTTCTGATACCGAGCTTATCGAAAACGAGTTGGGCTGCAGGTTACGGGCTATCGAGTTTATTTTCTCGAGCGCTGGAGTAAACAGACCTCTGAAACCCGATGATAATCCTGATAAGAACCTGAATAAGACGTATTACCGTGACCAGATCAACAAAGTTGCCAATGCAGTTAAGGATTTAATCTATGGGATGCACCCGGATCCTAAAAAACGTGCTTCAAAATCATATCAGTCAAGCGCCCCACATGGCTTTACTGAAACCCAACCTATAACTGTTCCCAAAGAACCAGTTCGCAGGTTAAGTCTTTCATGGAAGACCATACTTTTTGGATTACTTGGAGTTCTGCTTGTAGCAGCACTGATTATCTTCCTACCGAAGTTAATCAATAAAACAGGATCAGGAATTTCAAGGGCAGAACTTGTTATGAAAGCTATAGCAGTTCTTCCTGTTTCTAACCTTACCGGAAATCCTGAACTTGAATATATCGCTCAAGGTCTTCAGGATGACATAACAGGGAGGCTTGGAGGTATTAATAACCTGATTGTCAGACCAATGTCTTCAACCTTACAATTTAAGGACTCTAAAGAACCTATCAAACAAATAGCAAAGAAACTGAGTGTCGATAACATAATTGAATCGTCGATTAAAGGAGTTGAAGATAGTATCCAGATAGAAATGCGGTTAGTTGAAGCATTTCCGGATGAGAGATATATCTGGAGCTCTTCCTTTTTGAATAAAGGTGGGAAGAATATTACAAAAATCTATCAGGAAATAGTTTCTCATATTACTGAGGGACTGAAGATCAAACTCACTCAAAATGATGAGAATAATATTCTAAATATCAGGCCGCATAATCCTGATCTCAAGAAAGCATGTGATAAAGGGAAATATTATATGAATAGACTTACTACTGAAGATTTTGAACAAGGATTGAAATATTACAATGAAGCAATGGCTATAGATCCAACTGATCCATTGCCATATCTTGGCCTGGCACTCGGTTACAGCAATGCAGGCCACGTATCAAACGTTGCAGCTGATGCTTCAAATCGGGCTGTAGCTTATGCCCGTCAGGCTCTTGCGCTTGATTCGACTTTGGCTGAAGCTTATATTGTTTTGGCTACTAGAGCGCTTTATACTGATTATGATTTCGTTGCAACGAAACGTTATTTAAAACGCGCAATGGAACTTAATAATAACCTCCCAATAGTCCATTACCACTATGGATGGTATCTGATGCTAAGTAATAATGTAGATGGAGCAGTAGCTGAATTCAGAAAATCCATTGAAATTGCTCCTACTGACGTTACTTATACCTGCAACCTCGGAAGTCTGTACTGGTGGATTGGAAGATATCAGGAAGCTTCTGAGGAAAGTCAAAAGGCGCTTCAGCTTGATCCGAATTATCCTATGGCTTATGCGATGCTGGGCGCAGCTTATGCCGGACTTGGTATGTATGAAAAAGCTATTGAAACACATAAAAAAGGATTAGCAATAAGTCCGGGATTTGAAAGTGTTCTTGGTGTAGCTTATGCCATGGCGGGGCAGAGAGATAAAGCTCTAGAAATAGCTTCTCAACTGGAGAAAACAAATGAAAAATGGTATACCTGGGGTATTGCAGAAATTTATGCAACCTTGGGAGATAAGGAAAAAGCGCTCTATTGGGTTGAAGAGTCCTACAAACAACGCCATGATTTTACTCCATGGTTTAAATATGATGCTTGTCTTAAACCATTATATAATGAGCCACGATTTAAGGATGTCATAAACCGTTTGAATCTGCCTGAAAATTAAAAAATTCATTTGTCGCTTTTATTACCTAAATTCCTTTGCAATACTTTTTCAAAAAGCTAAATTTGAGAAAAGTTCCTTTTATGTCATTACAGGTTGAAGATCTTGAAGATCAATCGAAATACAGACAAATACTTAAAGTACCCTATGAAGAGCTTGTAACATTTGTTCTCGACTATATCAGGAGAAAATCGGGAGTGATGATTTTTTTCTGGTTTGTTTGTATTTTATTCCTTGGAATCGCTCTTTCTATCAGAATTAATATTGCAGGATATTTCCATTTAAAGAGTATTATGCTTTATTCAATTCTCGGGCTGATTGTTTTCCCGATTTTAATAATTCCTGTTCATGAACTCATGCACATAATTCCATTTTATCTTACTGGTGTCAGGAGAATCAGAATTGGAGTCGATCTGAAGCAATATATTTTCTATGTCACCGCGCACCGGCATGTTATTACCCGAAGGCAGTACCGGTTTGTTGCCCTTATCCCGTTCGTTACCGTTAATATAGCTCTCCTGATTCTCATTTTATTTCTTCCCGGCCTATGGAAGTGGAGTCTCTCTCTCCTTCTTTTTGTGCATACAACAATGTGCGCCGGCGATTTTGCCATCCTGAACTTCTTCTTTTTAAACCGTAAGAAAAAGATCTATTCGTGGGACGATGCAGATGAAAAGACGGCCTATTTTTATGAGGAGATATGATAAGAAAGAGAGGGGGAGAGGGGGAGAAAATGTGAGGGGGAGAGGATGAAAAGTTGAAGAGTTGAAGAAGTTTAATCTATTTCGACGTTTTTGAACTTCTTCAACTATTTTCAACTTTCTTAAACCTTATAAATCATTAAAATCTCTCTTTAGCAAGTTTCAGAATATCATCCTCCTTCACAATCGGACGTATCCTGAATGAGTATTCATATCTTCTGTCAAGAAGCCGGTACTCCGGATGTATCTTTGCACCCCACGAATTATCACCTCCCACTCCCATCTGACCAAGGTCGATATTAAGATTGACCAGCTCACGGGGCTTAACATTGTTGATATGAGTGTTGGCAGTTTTTGCGTCCTTCCTGTATTGAGATAATTTACCTGGCGATTCAAAATCATCATGGATATTATTCAGGGCTGCAAAGCAGAACAGCGGATTTCCTGAAACAAGTAAACCTGAACCATTATCGTCAGTCAGGGTAAGCCAGCGGGTGTCGGTCTTATAGCCGTTCTCCTGAGGACGGACATAAGGAACATACTGATCGGCAACAGTGCTTTCATATAAACCCACGTCGGCCGATGTCTTTCTGTCGGCATAGTTTTCATGAGGCCCTCTGCCGAACCATTTAAGGTTCGTAAATTCCTGGGGCAGCTGCATCTGCATCCCCATCCTGGGAATTTCAGGGATTTTTTCTGATATTTTCTCAAATGAGTTTGAAACAATTACATCTGCCGATCCGAGTATTGTGTAAACAGTCGAATAGCCTGCAATTTTCTCACCATCAATACCTTTAATATCATACCTGAAAACAACAACAATTTTCCCCAGATCAGGCTGGCTTATATCGGCTTTGGTAACAGATGTTCTCTCACCGGCTTTTTTCCAGACACCTAACCAACTATCCATTCCATAGCCATAGTCATTATCGGTTGGCGGTCTCCAGAAATCAGGTTCGGGACCCTTCAGCAGAAGCTCTTTTCCTTTAAAATTGTAAGATTCCATCCTGCCGGTCTCAAGATTGAAAACTATCTTCATATCTGTTCCGGCAACCTCAAGCTTATTACCAATAGTTTTTGACTGAAGAATTACTGATTCGCCCTGAATGATTTTAACCTGTTCTCCTTCGACAGGCAGCTTAAACTGTGCTGAAGCATAAACATGATCCGGTGGCACTAAATTCCATTCTTCAGTTCTCGAAACCTTTATATTCAGAAAATATTCGGTTCCGGGAGCAGGATTGATTTTTTCAAGAGGAAGCAGAACAAGTGTTTCATTTTTTGGTTTCATATCGGGCAGTGACAGTTTTCCTGATTGCAAAACTGATCCATCAGTAACTACTTCCCAGTCAATATTAAACGCTGACAGATTGGTAAAATCGTATTTGTTTTTAATTTTAATCAATCCTCTTTTCAGGTCAACAGCCTCAAAACCAACATATTGATAAACCTTATTAACTTCACTTAATCCGGGTTTTGGAGTCCTGTCAGGCCAGGTAAGACCGTTAATGCAGAAGTTCCCGTCACTCGGAACACCCTCTTCGCCAAAATCACCGCCATAAGCCCAGTATTTTTCTCCGCTCTCATCAGTCTGCAGGATCCCCTGGTCGACCCAGTCCCAGACAAAAGCACCCTGCAGCTTCGGATATTTTTCAATAACATCCCAGTAATCCTGCAGGTTGCCGGTCGAGTTGCCCATCGCATGAGCATATTCGCACATAATCAGCGGTCTGTCGTTCTTTTCATCTTTTGCGTATTCTTCAATCTGACCGATACTAGCATACATCGGACAATAAATATCTGTGTGCCGTTCAGTAGTATTGGTGCTTTGTTCGGCCCGTTCATACTGAACCGGACGCGATGTGTCTCTGGCTTTTGCCCATTTATAGTTATTCAGAAAATTGTGTCCGTCTCCTGCTTCATTGCCAAGCGACCAAATTATTACTGAAGGATGATTTTTATCTCTCTCAACCATTCTCTGCATCCTGTCGAGATGCGCAGCTGCCCACTCGGGCTTATCAGCAAGGGTTACATCTTTATTATATCCTATTCCATGAGATTCTATATCAGCTTCATCAATAAGATAGAGACCGTATTTGTCACACATTTCGTACCAGAGCTCCTGCTGAGGGTAATGCGATGTCCTCACAGCATTGATATTGTAGCTCTTCATTGTACGGATGTCTTTTAATATCAATGTCTCATCAACAACATGCCCGTTAATTTCATCATGCTCATGCATGTTTGTTCCCTTGATCAGGATTGCAACTCCGTTAATAAGTAATTGTGAATTTTTTATTTCTACTTTACGGAACCCGATTTTCGAACTGACGCTTTCAAGGATATCTCCATCTTTATCTTTAAGGCTTATTACCAGGGAATAAAGATCAGGAGTCTCAGCGGACCATTTTTTTATTTCAGGCAAGTTCTTTTCAAAACTTATATCAGCCTTATTATCAGAAAGTTTGGCATTTTCAGACTCTGAATAAAGCTCCTGTCCGTTGTCGAAAAGCGAGGCTTCGACAACGAAATCACTCTCTTTACCACTAATGTTTTTCAGAGAGACTCCAAGCTTCAGTAAGCCATCTTTGTAATTATTTACCAGATCACCGACTGCAAAGAAATCATTAATAAAAGTTTTTGGTCTCGCATGGAGAAATACAGTTCTTTGAATTCCACTCATTCGAAAGAAGTCCTGGTCTTCAAGGTAACTTCCGTCGCACCAGCGATAGACCTCTACAGCAAGCGAGTTATTACCTCTTCTAAGATATTTTGTGATATTGAATTCAGCAGGTGTTTTGCTATCCTGGCTGTAACCTACAAGCTGTTCATTTACCCACACATAGAAAGCTGATGCGACAGCGCCGAACTGAAGAAAAACTTCCTTGTTTCTCCACCCTGAAGGAATTTTGAAATCTCTTTTATATGACCCGACAGGATTATATTCGTGTGGTATAAAAGGTGGATTTTTTTTAAACGGATATGAAATATTGACATATATCGGAACATCATATCCCTTCATTTCCCAATTAGAAGGGACTTCAATATTATCCCAGTCTCGGGTATCATAATCATCTTTAAAAAACCAGTATGGCCTCTGATCAGGCGATTTTACAAGGTGAAATTTCCATATTCCATCAAGTGATAAATAATTTGGAGAGTTCGTTTTCACTTCTTCAAGAGCCGACTCTTCATCATTAAAGCTGATGAGTGTTGCATGGGGGTATTCCCTGTTCTGATTGAACATTCCGGGGTTTTCCCAGTCGCGCGGCTCCTTTTCAGTAAATACGACACCTTCATATTTGCTGTATCTCTTACAGGCAGTGAATATTAATGTAATCAACAGAATATAAAATAGAATTTTCTTCATGATAATCAGAATTTAAAATGATGATAAAGTTATAAAAATCGGTTGAAATTTATCTGAAATGCCAAAAGAGTCTGTAAATTTTGCTATCCGCGTCAATA